>NZ_JANIAG010000040.1:0-36404 GCF_028682155.1 Pseudomonas sp. 39004 | reverse complement strand
ACGAATCGTCCGAGATCATCCGCATCTTCAACAGTGCCTTCGACGAGTTGACCGGCAACCGCCTGGACCTGTACCCCGAGCCGTTGCGCCCAACGATCGACGCACTGAACGAGCGGATTTACCCGGCGGTGAACAATGGCGTATACCGCGCAGGTTTCGCCACGACGCAGGACGCGTACGAAGCGGCATTCGACGAGGTGTTCAATGAGCTGGATCATCTGGAAGCGCTGCTGAGCCGCCAGCGGTACCTGGCCGGTGAGTACCTTACCGAGGCCGATGTGCGCCTGTTCACCACGCTGGTGCGCTTCGACGCGGTGTATCACGGGCACTTCAAGTGCAACCTGCGGCGCCTGGCCGATTACCCGAACCTGTCAAACTGGCTGCGCGAGCTGTACCAGTGGCCAGGGGTGGCGCAGACGGTGGATATGGAGCACATCCAGAAGCACTATTACATGAGCCACAAGACCATCAACCCGAATGGGATCGTGCCCAAGGGGCCGCTGCAGGAGTTTGGCCTGGCGCATGATCGGGAGCGTTTGGCGGGGCGTGGGATATGGCTTAATAGCTGATAACGCCGGGGCCGCAAAGCGGCCCCGTTCGATTTCAGCTTTGTTGCGACCCTTCAAACCAAGCCAGCTTTTCACGCAACTGCACCACTTCCCCGACGATCACCAGGGTCGGCGCATGCACTTCATGCTGGGCGACCAGGCCCGGCAAATCCGCCAGGGTACCGGTGAACACCCGCTGATTACGCGTTGTCCCCTGCTGCACCAGCGCCGCAGGTGTGCTGGCCGCACGCCCATGACGAATCAGCTCGGCGCAAATGGTCGGCAAGCCCACCAGCCCCATGTAGAACACCAGAGTCTGGTTCGGCGCCACCAGGTCATTCCAAGGCAGGTTACTGGTCCCGTCCTTCAGGTGCCCGGTCACGAAGCGCACCGACTGCGCATAATCGCGATGGGTCAGCGGGATGCCGCCGTAGGCAGAGCAACCACTGGCCGCAGTGATACCCGGTACCACCTGGAACGGGATGCCCTGCTCGGCCAGTTCTTCGATCTCCTCGCCACCCCGCCCAAAGATGAACGGATCGCCACCCTTGAGCCGCAGCACGCGCTTGCCCTGCTTGGCCAGGTCGACCAGCAGACGGTTGATCTGGTCCTGCGGCACCGCATGGTCGGCGCGGCGCTTGCCCACGTAGATACGCTCGGCATCACGTCGGCACATCTCGATGATGGCCGGGGCCACCAGGCGGTCGTACAGCACCACGTCGGCCTGCTGCATCAGGCGCAAGGCACGGAAGGTCAGCAAGTCCGGATCACCCGGCCCCGCGCCCACCAGATACACCTCACCGCCCTGTTGCACCGGTGCACCATCGACCATCGCCTGCAACAAGCGCTCGGCCTCCGCGCCCTGCCCGGCCAGCTGGCGCTCGGCAACCGGGCCCTGGAATACGTTTTCCCAGAAACCGCGACGCTGGTTGACGTCCGGGTACAGGCGTTTGACCTGGTGCCGGAAACGCGCGGCCAACCCGGCCAGCTCGCCGTACGCCGAGGGGATCCACGCCTCCAGCTTGGCGCGAATCAAGCGCGCCAAGACCGGCGCATCACCGCCACTGGAGACGGCCACCACCAACGGCGAGCGGTCGACGATGGCCGGGAAGATCACCGTGCACAGGGCCGGCGCATCCACCACATTGACCGGCAGGTTGAGCGACTGGGCATCGGCCGACACCTGGGCGTTGAGCCCAGGGTCGTCGGTGGCCGCGATCACCAGCCGGCAACCGACCAGGTCGGACGCCTGATAACCCCGCACCAGCACCTCACCGCCACCTTCCCGGGCCAATGCAGCCAACTGGCCATCAACCTCGGGCGCCACCACGCGCAGCGCGGCGCCGGCATCAGCCAGCAGGCGCGCCTTGCGCAAGGCAATTTCACCGCCACCGACAACCAGTACCCGGCCGCCCTGCAGCTTGTGGAACAGTGGCAGGTAATCCATTTAGCGGATGACCTCGACGCCACCCATGTACGGTTTGAGCACCTCTGGCACACGGATCGAACCGTCGGCCTGCTGATAGTTCTCAAGGACCGCCACCAGGGTGCGGCCTACCGCCAGGCCAGAGCCGTTGAGGGTGTGCACCAGCTCTGGCTTGCCGGTTTCCGGGTTGCGCCAGCGGGCTTGCATGCGACGGGCCTGGAAGTCACCGCAGTTGGAGCAGGAGCTGATCTCGCGGTACTTGTCCTGGCTTGGCACCCACACTTCCAGGTCGTAGGTCTTCACCGCACCAAAGCCCATGTCGCCGGTGCACAGCGCCAGTACGCGGTACGGCAGCTCCAGCAGTTGCAGCACACGCTCGGCGTTGCCTGTCAGGCCTTCCAGGGCTTCCATCGACTTGGATGGCTCGACCACCTGCACCATCTCGACCTTGTCGAA
Organism: Pseudomonas sp. 39004; assembly: GCF_028682155.1. Classification (NCBI taxonomy): domain Bacteria; kingdom Pseudomonadati; phylum Pseudomonadota; class Gammaproteobacteria; order Pseudomonadales; family Pseudomonadaceae; genus Pseudomonas; species Pseudomonas sp. 39004. The sequence goes on along the minus strand of NZ_JANIAG010000040.1, from coordinate 33,974 downwards.
CTGGTGCTGGCGGATCATGCCGCGGGTATCACGGCCCGAAGCGCCGGCTTCACTGCGGAAGCACGGGGTGTGGGCGACCAGCTTGAGCGGCAGTTGCTTGGCATCGAGGATTTCACCCGCGACCAGGTTGGTCAGCGAAACCTCGGCCGTCGGGATCAGGTAGAAGTCGGCTTCGCCTTCACGGGTGATCTTGAACAGGTCTTCCTCGAACTTGGGCAACTGGCCGGTACCCTGCAGGGCCGGTGCCTGTACCAGGTACGGGGTGTAGTGCTCTTCGTAGCCGTGCTCGCCGGTGTGCAGGTTGATCATGAACTGCGCCAGGGCGCGGTGCAGGCGGGCGATCGGGCCACGCAGCACGGCAAAGCGTGCGCCAGACAGCTTGGCAGCGGCTTCGAAGTCCAGGCCACCGCTGACCTCGCCCAGGGCAACGTGGTCCTTGATCTCGAAGTCGAACGCTGTCGGCGTGCCCCAACGGCGCACTTCGACGTTGTCGTCTTCGCTGGCGCCGACCGGCACGCTGGCGTCCGGCAGGTTGGGGATGGTCAGCAGGATGGCGTCCAGTTCAGCCTGGATGCCATCCAGTTCGACCTTGCCGGCGGCCAGTTCATTGGCCATGCGCTCGACATCGGCCATCAGCGGCGCGATGTCCTCGCCTTTGGCCTTGGCCTGGCCGATGGACTTGGAGCGGGCGTTGCGCTCGGCCTGCAGCTGCTCGGTACGGGTCTGCACCGCCTTGCGGCGCTCTTCCAGTGATTCGATGCGCGCGACATCCAGGCTGAAGCCACGGGAGGCCAGGCGATCCGCCACTTCCTGAAGTTGGCCGCGTAACAGTTTGGAATCGAGCATATCGTTCTCTCGTTATATGTAAGTGTTGGTTCAGAATCGGGTCAGGGACAGGCCGGCCCAGGTCGCGAGCAGCCCGCCCACCACGCTGATACCGGTATAGCCCAAAGCCAGGGGCATCTGCCCGCTTTCCATGAGGCGTACGGTATCGAGCGAAAAAGAGGAAAACGTCGTCAAGCCGCCAAGAAAGCCGACCATCAGCCCGGCGCGCAGCTCGGCCGGCACCATCGGCTTGTGCAAGAACAGGCCGTAGAGCAGGCCGATCAGCATGCAGCCGATCAGGTTGACCGCCAGCGTACCGAGATAGAAGTGCCGTGGCCAGTGGGCAACCACCCAGTTTGCAGTGGCAAAGCGCAGCAACGTGCCCGCGACACCGCCCGCACTGACGGCGGCGATCAGTGCAATCACGGTTTTCTCCGTTGCCGGGGGCTGCTGCGATCCAGCTCGGCCAGGTGCCGAAGCTTCTCGCCGATCTTCAGCTCCAGGCCACGGGGGACGGGCTGGTAGTACTGGCGGGGTTCAAGCTGGTCGGGGAAGTAATCTTCACCCGCCGCGTAGGCATCGGGCTCGTCATGGGCGTAGCGGTACTCATCGCCATAGCCCAGTTGCTTCATCAATTTGGTCGGGGCGTTGCGCAGGTGCAGCGGCACCTCCAACGAGCCGTGCTCGGCGGCCTCGCGCAGGGCGGTCTTGAAGCCCATGTACACAGCGTTGCTCTTCGGCGCGCAGGCGATATAGGTGATGGCCTGGGCGACTGCCAGCTCACCCTCGGGACTGCCCAGGCGCTCTTGCACGTCCCAGGCCGACAGGCACAGGCTCAAGGCACGAGGGTCGGCGTTGCCGATGTCTTCGCTGGCCATGCGCACCACGCGGCGGGCGATGTACAGCGGGTCGCAGCCACCATCGAGCATGCGCGCGAACCAGTACAAGGCCGCATCGGGGTTGGAGCCGCGCACCGACTTGTGCAGCGCCGAGATCTGGTCATAGAACGCCTCGCCACCTTTATCGAAGCGGCGGCGGCTGTCGCCGAGCAGGCTTTGCAGCAGCTCGACAGCAATTTCGCTGCCATCTTCAGCCAGGTCCGAGGCATTTTCGAGAAAATTGAGCATGCGTCGGCCATCGCCGTCGGCGGCAGCCATGAGCATCTTGAAGGCCTCGTCGCCAACCCGCAGGTTGTGCTGGCCCAGGCCGCGCTCCTCGCTGAGGGCCCGGTCGACCAACTTGCGCAGGGCCGGCTCGTCCAGGCTCTTGAGCACATACACCCGCGCCCGCGAGAGCAACGCGTTGTTCAGCTCAAAGGAGGGGTTTTCAGTGGTGGCGCCGATGAAGATCAGCGTGCCGTCTTCCACATAGGGCAGAAAAGCGTCCTGCTGGGACTTGTTGAAGCGGTGCACTTCGTCGACGAACAGGATGGTCCGACGGCCATACTGGGCCGCCTGCTGCTTGGCCACCTCGACCGCCTGGCGAATTTCCTTGACCCCCGCCAGCACCGCCGAGACGGTTTCGAAGTGGGCATCACAGAACTGCGCCAGCAACCGCGCCAGGGTGGTCTTGCCGACCCCGGGCGGGCCCCAGAAGATCATCGAGTGCAAAGCCCCCTGCTCCAGCGCCTCGCGCAGCGGCTTGCCGCGCGCCAGCAGGTGCTCCTGGCCGACGTACTCGTCCAGGTTGGACGGGCGCAGGCGAGCAGCCAGGGGCTGGGCGACGGGTTCGCTTCGAAACAGGTCCATCACGGGCTCCGCTTACTCCTGGATGATGTCCGCGCCTTTCGGGACATCGAACTTGAACTTGCTGTCCGGCACCGCCTGGTTGGCCTTCACCCCGGTGAACAGGATGTTGGTGCGCTGGCCGACGCTGTCGATCAGTTGCATGTCATTGATCAGGCCCTTGCGGAACGAAACACGCAGCGAGTCGAACAGGGTGTCCTTGGTTTTCGGCTTCAAGGTGAAGTCCATCACTTCGCCCTGCTCCTTGGAGTCGATATCGAAGCTCTGGCTGATCTTCGACACGTCACCGGACAGCAACAGCGCCGGGGTCTGGTTCAGGCGCACATCGAGTTTCTTGATGGTGGCCTGTTCCAGGTCCGGGTCCCACAGGGTGACCATCTTGCCATCGGACACCACCACCTGCTCCTGCGGGGCATCGGTGTGCCAGTAGAACAGGCCCGGGCGCTTCACGGTCATCTGCCCGGCAGTTTCCTGCAGGCTGGTGCCATCGGCGCCCAACGTCAGTTGAGAGAACTTGGCATCGATGGTTTGCGACTTTTCCAGCAACTGGGTCAGGCGCTTTACGTCCAGCTCGCCGGCGTGGGCCGACACAGAGCCCATGGCCAGGGCAGAAACCAACAGCATGCGAATCGCGCGCATGGAAATCCTCGTAGGGCAGTCTATGAACCAGGCGCCCTCGAGGCGCCCGGCAATGTGTTCATCAATCGCGCGGGCCGCCTGGGGCAATCACTTCCCGCGAGCCGTTGCTGTTCATGGGGGTGACCACGCCGGCCATCTCCATCGCCTCGATCATGCGTGCGGCGCGGTTGTAGCCGATCTTCAGCTTGCGCTGCACCGCCGAAATGGAGGCACGACGGCTTTCCAGCACGAATTGCACCGCCTCATCATACAGCGCATCGCTTTCCGAATCGTCGCCGTCACCGCCACCACCACCGCCTTCGAAGCCGCTGCCGGCCTCTTCGACGCCGTTGAGGATGTCGTCGTTGTAGTCCGGCGCGCCACGTAGCTTCCAGGCCTCAACCGTGCGGTGCACTTCGTCGTCGGAAACGAACGCGCCATGCACACGAATCGGCAGGCTGGTGCCCGGCGGCATGTAGAGCATGTCACCGTGGCCGAGCAACTGCTCTGCACCGCCCTGGTCGATGATGGTGCGCGAGTCGATCTTGCTCGACACCTGGAACGCCATGCGGGTCGGGATGTTGGCCTTGATCAGGCCAGTGATCACGTCAACCGACGGACGCTGGGTCGCGAGGATCAGGTGAATACCGGCAGCCCGCGCCTTCTGGGCGATACGGGCGATCAGCTCTTCGACCTTCTTGCCGACGATCATCATCATGTCGGCAAACTCGTCGACCACTACCACGATGGTCGGCAGGGTCTTCAGCGCTGGCGGCTCGTCGTCCATGCTCTCGCGGCGGTACAGCGGGTCGTGAATGACCTCGCCTGCCTCCTGGGCATCCTTGATCTTGCGGTTGAAGCCGGCCAGGTTACGCACACCCATGGCGGCCATCAGTTTGTAACGCCGCTCCATCTCGGCAACGCTCCAGCGCAGCGCGTTGGCGGCATCCTTCATGTCGGTGACCACCGGGCACAGCAGGTGCGGAATGCCTTCGTAGATCGACAGTTCGAGCATCTTCGGGTCGATCATGATCAGCCGCGCATCTTCGGGCCCGGACTTGAACAGGATCGACAGGATCATCGCGTTCACACCCACCGACTTACCGGAGCCAGTGGTACCGGCGACCAGCAGGTGCGGCATCTTGGCCAGGTCGGTGATGACCGGCTTGCCGCCGATGTCGTGGCCCAGGGCCAGCGCGACCGGTGATTTGGATTCGTCGAACAGCGGCGACGACAACACTTCGGAGAAGCGCACCATCTGCCGGTTTTCGTTGGGGATCTCGATACCCACAGTGGTTTTGCCCGGGATCACCTCGACCACCCGTACGCTGGTCACTGCCAGTGAGCGCGCCAGGTCCTTGGCCAGGTTGGCGATACGGCTGACCTTTACCCCGGCCGCTGGCTGGATCTCGTAACGGGTAATGACCGGGCCTGGGTGGATGGAGTCCACCGAGACTTCCACGCCGAATTCCTTGAGCTTGATTTCCAGCAGCTGGCCGACGCCGGCCAGGGATTCTGGCGAGTACTCGATCTTCTTCTGCTCGGCCGGGTCGAGGATGGAAATGGACGGCAACGTGCCTTCCACGGCGCTGTCGACGAACAGCGGCGCCTGCTTCTCCTTCATCACCCGCTTGCTCGGTTCCGGCGCCTTGGCCGGCGCGGGCGGGACGATTACCGGGGCCGCAGGTTGCTCGCGGGGCACCACGGCCTCACGCGCCACCACGGGTTCACGCGGCGCAGCAGGCGGCGCGGCTACAGGCCGGGCGGGCACATCGTCACGCTCGACGCTGCGCTCGCGCAGCTGTGGCTTGGCCGGGTCGCGCTTCTGGGCCACCATGGGCGCCGCGCCGAAGTCTGGTTCATCGACCTCGCGCAACTGCGCCTCCAGGCGCTTGCGCTCGTTGCGGGCTTCCCACCAGCGGTTGGCGGCGCCTTGCACCAGTTCGAACAGGTCGAGGGTGATCTTGCCGGTAAGGTCCATCACCTTGAACCAGGACAGGTCGGTGAACACCGTCAGGCCAAACAGGAACAAGGCAATGAACATCAGCGTGCTGCCCTGCACGTTCAGCAGGTTGCGCGCCAGCTCGCCCAGGCTTTCGCCCAGGGCGCCCCCGGCAGAGAACGGTATGCTCGCCGGCGGGTGGAAATGGATATGCGCCAGGGCCGCGCCCGACAGCACCAGGAACACCAGCCCGATGAGCCGCCAGGAGAACAGCCAGCCGCTCCATTCCCAGGCCTGGTGGCGTTCGCGGAAGATCTGCAAGGTCTTGATCGCCAGCAGCAGCGGGAAGATGTAGGCGAAGTAGCCCAGCACCATGAACAGGATGTCGGCGAAGTAGGCCCCTGCTCGCCCGGCGGCGTTCTGCACCTGGTCGACGTTGCTGGTGTGGCTGAAGCCAGGGTCGGACGTGTCGTAGGTCAGCAGCGCCATCCACAGATACAGGCACATGGCGCCGACGGCGATCAACGCACCTTCCTTCAGGCGATAGTGCAGCTGCTGCCGCCACATGGGCACTGGCAAGGGAGCTGGAGTTGCGGTGGATTTCTTCAAAACGCGTCTATTCCTGCGCGTGCTGCGCGTCCAATAGTGATCGGCCAATGCATGGCCAATGAACCACTACTTTTAACATTACTGCCCGTCAGCCGCCATGACGGCGCGCCGCACATGGGCTTGAGGGGGCTACTTTCACTTAGCTGCAATTTGAGCATGCATTTTCTTTTGTGACAAAGGCTTATGCTGTGTTTTTGCACAGGTATGACAGCAAATGTCCCGGATGGTGCCTGTGGCCTCATGAATGTGTAGGAAATTACCTAAACGGTTGCCCGTACCTTGGCGAATGAACGACAGCGATTGACCCTGCTTTTCAGCCGCGCCATGCTGGCCGCTCCCCTCCCCCACCGCACAATAGACCATGCTCACCTGGCTGACCCGCGACTCGCTGACCTTCCCGCCCCTGGAAAAGGCCCTGCACGAACCCAACGGCCTGCTCGCCGCCGGCGGCGACCTGAGCCCCGAACGCCTGGTGCAGGCCTACCGCCATGGCTGCTTCCCTTGGTACCAGGAGGGCCAGCCGATCCTCTGGTGGTCACCCAACCCCCGCACGGTGCTGTTGCCAGATGAGCTGCACGTCTCGCGCTCGCTGGCCAAGTTCATCCGCCAGGGCCACTACCAGGTCACCTTCGACACCGACTTCGCCGCCGTGATCGCCGCCTGTGCCGCACCCCGCGACTATGCCGACGGCACCTGGATCACCGACACCATGCGCGCCGCCTACTGCGAGCTGCACCGTCGCGGCCACGCCCATTCAGTGGAAGTGCGCCAGGACGGCGAGCTGGTCGGCGGCCTGTATGGCCTGGCGATGGGCCGCCTGTTCTTCGGCGAGTCGATGTTCAGCCGTGCCGACAATGCCTCCAAGGTCGGCTTCGTCACGCTGGTCACGCACCTGCGCCAGGCCGGTTTTGTCCTGATCGACTGCCAGATGCCGACCAATCACCTGCACAGCCTTGGCGCCCGCGCCATCAGCCGCGCCGAGTTTGCCGGGTACCTCGCGCGTTACCTTGACCAGCCCAACAGCGCCACCTGGGTTCCCTAGGCGAGTTCCCAGAGCTGGCTTACACTTAAAGGCAAAGTCTCACCGAAGGGGTTGATCATGACAGAGTTGGCGCGGTTGAAGTTCTATGCCACTCAGCCCCACTCCTGCAGCTACCTGCCCGAGGAGCAGGCCACCACGCTGTTTCTCGACCCCAGCCAGCCGATGGACGTGAACGTCTATGCCGACCTGTCTGAAATGGGTTTTCGGCGCAGCGGCGATCACCTCTACCGCCCCCATTGCCAAAACTGCAATGCCTGCGTGCCGGCGCGCATTCCAACAGCGCGCTTCATCCCCAACCGCCAGCAGCGCCGCATCCTCAAGCGCAACGCCGACCTGACCGTGACTGCGGCACGCCCGGCATTCAAGGAAGAGTACTTCGACCTGTACCGGCGCTACATCGAGACCCGTCACGCCGACGGCGACATGTACCCGCCCAGCCGCGACCAGTTCTCCACCTTCCTGGTGCGCGACCTGCCGTTCTGCTGGTTCTACGAGTTCCGCCTGGCGGGGCGCCTGCTGGCGGTGGCGGTGTGCGACCTGCTGCCTAACGGCCTGTCGGCGGTGTACACCTTCTACGAGCCCGATGAAGAGCGCCGCAGCCTGGGCCGTTTCGCCATCCTCTGGCAGATCACCGAAGCCCTGCGCCAGAATCTTGAGGCGGTTTACCTCGGTTACTGGATCAAGAACTGCAAGAAGATGAACTACAAGACGCAGTATCGCCCCATCGAGCTGCTGATCAACCAGCGCTGGGTCACCCTCAACTGAAAGCATTGGCTTGAAACACTATTTTCCGGCATAATCCACGCCACTTTTTTGCCCGGTGCGGTTATGCGTCGGGCCAACACTGGACACCGAGGGCTCAACTGCATGTCGAAAGAAGACAGCTTCGAAATGGAAGGTACTGTCGTCGACACCCTGCCCAACACCATGTTCCGCGTGGAGTTGGAAAACGGGCACGTCGTAACCGCGCACATCTCCGGAAAGATGCGCAAGAACTACATTCGTATTCTCACTGGCGACAAGGTCCGCGTCGAACTGACACCTTACGACCTGAGCAAAGGCCGCATCACTTACCGTGCGCGCTAAGCCCAAGCCATGAAAAAGCCCGGCCATGTGCCGGGCTTTTTTATGGGTTGAAGAACTGGGAGGGCTTTGCCCTCCTTTCGCGACGCAAGGCCGCTCCTACAGGATCGCGGAAACCTGTAGGTACGGCGAGAAAGGGCCGCATAGCGGCCCCACTGTCACGCCACCTCAGCCGTGGTCTCGAAGTCGAACACCAGTTCGCCATCGCGCAGGTCGACGTGCACCACGCCACCATGCTCGGCCAGCTCGCCAAACAGGATCTCCTCGGCCAGTGGCCGTTTGATCTTGTCCTGGATCAGCCGCGCCATTGGCCGCGCGCCCATCTGCACATCGTAGCCCGAGGCCGCCAGCCAGCCGCGGGCGTCATCACTGACTTCCAGCAGCACACGCTTGTCTTCCAGCTGGGCCTGCAGCTCGATGAGGAACTTGTCGACGATGCTCTTGATCGTCTCGTGGCTCAGGCGGCCAAACTGGATGATGGTGTCCAGACGGTTGCGGAACTCCGGCGTGAAGCTCTTGCGGATGACCTCCATGGCATCGGACGCATGGTCCTGATGGGTAAACCCGATCGATGCCCGCGCCGCGGTTTCAGCCCCGGCGTTGGTGGTCATGATCAGGATCACGTTGCGGAAGTCCGCCTTGCGCCCGTTGTTGTCGGTCAGCGTACCGTGGTCCATCACTTGCAGCAGCAGGTTGAAGACTTCCGGGTGCGCCTTCTCGATTTCGTCCAGCAGCAGGACGCAATGCGGCTGCTTGGTGATTGCCTCGGTCAACAGGCCACCCTGGTCGAACCCGACATAACCGGGCGGAGCACCGATCAGGCGCGAAACGGTATGCCGCTCCATGTACTCGGACATGTCGAAGCGCACCAGCTCCACGCCCAGCGCCTTGGCCAACTGCCGCGCCGCTTCGGTCTTGCCGACACCGGTAGGCCCGGCGAACAGGAACGAGCCGACCGGCTTGTCGGGCGCCTTGAGCCCGGCACGGGACAGCTTGATCGCGGTCGACAGCGAGTCGATGGCAGGGTCCTGCCCGAACACGGTCAGCTTCAGGTCACGCTCCAGGTTACGCAACAGTTCCTTGTCGGAGCTGCTGACATGCTTCGGCGGAATCCGTGCAATCTTGGCGACGATGTCTTCAACTTGCGGCACGTCGATGCGTTTGACCCGGTTCGCCTCTGGCTGCAGGCGCTGGTAGGCACCCGCCTCGTCGATCACATCGATGGCCTTGTCCGGCATGTGCCGGTCATTGATGTAGCGCGAGGCCAGCTCGGCGGCGGCGCGCAGGGCTTCGTCGCTGTACTCGATGTTGTGATGGCTCTCGAACCGGCCCTTGAGCCCGCGCAGGATGCCCACGGTGTCTTCCACCGAAGGCTCGCTGACATCGACCTTCTGGAAGCGCCGCGCCAAGGCACGGTCCTTCTCGAAGATGCCGCGAAACTCCTGGAAGGTGGTCGAACCAATGCAGCGAATGTCGCCAGACGACAGCAGCGGCTTGAGCAGGTTGGACGCATCCATGACCCCACCAGACGCCGCACCGGCACCGATGATGGTGTGGATCTCATCGATGAACAGGATCGCCTGCGGGCGTTTGCGCAGCTCGCCGAGCAGCGCCTTGAAACGCTTCTCGAAGTCGCCACGGTACTTGGTGCCGGCCAGCAGCGCACCCAAGTCGAGGGAGTACACCACGCTCTGGGCCAGCAGGTCTGGCACCTGACCGTCGACGATACGCTTGGCCAGGCCTTCGGCAATGGCAGTTTTGCCTACCCCGGCCTCACCCACCAGCAGCGGGTTGTTCTTGCGCCGACGCGCCAGAATCTGCGCGACGCGCTCGACCTCCTGCTCGCGCCCGACCAGCGGGTCGATGCGCCCGGCGCGGGCCAGCTCGTTCAGGTTGCTGGCGTAAGCATCCAGCGGGTTGCTCGACGATGACGTTTCGCCACCGTCCTCGTCCTGCATTTCCTGGTCGCCTTCAGTGTTCGGGCCATGGCCCGGCACCTTGGAAATGCCATGGGCGATATAGTTGACCACGTCGATCCGGGCCACGCTCTGCTGCTTGAGCAGGAACACGGCCTGGCTTTCCTGTTCGCTGAAGATCGCCACCAGCACGTTGGCGCCGGTCACTTCACGCTTGCCGGAGCTTTGCACATGGAACACGGCACGCTGCAGCACACGCTGGAAGCCCAGGGTTGGCTGGGTCTCGCGGTCTTCATCGTTGACCGGAATCAGGGGCGTAGTGGAATCGATGAACTCTTGCAGATCGTGCTTGAGTTTGTCGAGATTGGCGCCACAGGCGCGCAGAACGGTCGCGGCAGCCTCATTGTCAAGGAGTGCCAGCAGCAGATGTTCGACGGTCATGAATTCATGACGTTTCGAACGAGCCTCCTTGAAGGCCAGATTGAGGGTGACTTCGAGCTCGCGGTTTAACATAGCTTCACCTCATACCCAAGTGGTCGGCGATTAACCGTCCTTCTCGATTTCACAGAGTAGCGGATGCTGGCTTTCCCTGGCGTATTGGTTGACCTGCATGGCCTTTGTTTCGGCGATGTCACGGGTAAACAATCCGCACACTGCCCGCCCCTCGGTATGGACGGTCAGCATGATCTTGGTCGCCAGCTCGCGGTTCAGACTGAAGAACGTCTCGAGCACTTCGACGACGAAATCCATCGGTGTGTAGTCATCGTTGAACAAAACCACCTTGTACATCGGTGGCGCCTGCAGGATCGGCTTGGCTTCCTGGACAGCAAGACCTGAGCCGTCGTCCTCATTCGATTGCGGGCGATCCTGATTGAATGTTAGTCGAATCTCACTAGGTGCATGCATGGAAAGAATTTCATCATGATCGACAGGTTAAAGTTGTCGGTTGAGCGCAAAGTTCGCCTACGGCGCACGCGCCGCCTGACCTTGACTATCGGCAAAACGGTGTTACAACCAATAAGAACCCACCGTGGTCGATAAAGATCCGCGCAGTCAACCAGATTTTTCGCATGGTTCGTATGCGGATGAAGTGGATGATACTCCAGTGATGGAGTCCTTTGCAGAGGGACATAGGGATGGCAAGCGGTAAAGTCAAGTGGTTCAACAATGCCAAGGGCTACGGATTCATCAACGAGGATGGTAAATCCGATGACCTGTTCGCTCACTACTCGGCCATCCAGATGGACGGATACAAGACGCTCAAGGCTGGCCAGGCCGTGGAATTCGAAATCATCCAGGGCCCCAAAGGCCTGCACGCGGTCAAGATAATGGACGCCGTTACCGCTGCGGCTGCCAAGGCCCAAAGCCAGACCGCGAGCGAAACCGCCAGAGCCTGAACCCTGCTCCGTGTCGGTATACGAAAAAACCGGTCGCCTCTTTAGCCAGGCGACCGGTTTTCTCTTGCCTCACATATGCTTGATCATTTCATCGCCAAAGCCCGAACTGCCCACCAGCTTCGCCCCTTCCATCAGGCGCTCGAAGTCGTAGGTCACGGTCTTGGCAGCAATCGCGCCGTTGGTGCCCTTGATGATCAGGTCGGCCGCCTCGGTCCAGCCCATGTGGCGCAGCATCATTTCTGCCGACAGAATCACCGAACCCGGGTTGACCTTGTCTTGCCCGGCATACTTGGGCGCAGTGCCGTGGGTGGCCTCGAACATGGCCACGGTGTCGGACAGGTTGGCGCCCGGCGCGATGCCGATACCGCCCACTTCCGCCGCCAAGGCGTCAGACAGGTAGTCACCGTTGAGGTTGAGGGTGGCGATCACGTCGTACTCGGCCGGGCGCAGCAGGATCTGCTGGAGCATGGCGTCGGCGATGGCATCCTTGACGATGACCTCGCGACCGGTCTTGGGGTTGTTGAACTTCATCCAGGGGCCGCCGTCGAGCAGCTCGGCGCCAAACTCGTCGCGGGCCACCTCGTAGCCCCAGTCCTTGAAGGCGCCTTCGGTGAACTTCATGATGTTGCCCTTGTGCACCAGGGTGAGCGATTCGCGGTCGTTGTCCACCACGTACTGCAACGCCTTGCGCACCAGGCGCTGGGTGCCCTCCCTGGAGACGGGCTTGACCCCGATGCCGCAGTCCTGGTCGAAGCGGATCTTGGTGACGCCCATTTCCTCCTTGAGGAACTTGATCACCTTGTTCGCCTCAGGCGAACCGGCTTTCCATTCGATGCCCGCATAGATGTCTTCGGAGTTTTCACGGAAGATCACCATGTCGACATCGCCAGGCTTTTTCACCGGGCTCGGCACGCCCTGGAACCACACCACCGGGCGCAGACACACGTACAGGTCAAGCTGCTGGCGCAAGGCCACGTTCAGTGAGCGGATGCCACCGCCGACCGGCGTGGTCAGCGGGCCCTTGATCGACACCACGTACTCACGCACCGCATCGAGGGTTTCCTGCGGCAGCCAGGTGTCCTGGTCATAGACCTGGGTGGCCTTCTCGCCCGCGTACACCTCCATCCAGGCAATCTTGCGCTTGCCGCCGTAGGCTTTCTGTACGGCAGCATCCACCACTTTGATCATCACCGGCGAGACATCGACGCCGATCCCGTCGCCTTCGATATAGGGAATGATGGGGTTGTCGGGCACATTGAGCGAATGGTCTGCATTGACGGTGATCTTGGTGCCGTCGGTCGGAACCTTGATTTTCTGGTATCCCATGCTTGCACTACTCCGCTTTCGGGTGTGATTGGACATCGTGCGATCCACTGAGCCTAAACCACATCTGCTGACCTGCAAGCGCTGCGACAACGCGCCACATTGCCCCTACGTCTTTGGTCTTATAAATGGCGCCGATGTCACTTCGCCTTGCTGAATAGCCCGATTGGTTTGATATACTGCGCCGCGACCGTAGGGTCATCGGGGCGAACCCTTGGAAAATGCGGCTCGCCCTTGGCCAAGAACGGCCACGAAGCCTGGGCTGTTACCGCAGTTCAGCACTTGACGCTCGACTGATGCATCCACCATCACCGCTCGCAGCCTCTCGACTTTCCGCTCATGGCGTCGCCAGGGCGAAGCGCCTACCCTGCGCACCTCGAGACTCGAGTACGCTCAGCACATAGAGAGTTAAACCGCATGCCCACCCGTTCCAAGATCATCTATACCTTCACCGACGAAGCCCCTGCCCTCGCCACCTACTCGCTGCTGCCGATCGTCGAAGCGTTCACCGCCTCGGCCGACATCGCCGTCGAAACTCGCGACATTTCCCTGGCTGGCCGTATCCTCGCGGCTTTCCCGGAGCAACTGGGCGCCGAGAAGCAAGTAGGCGATCACTTGGCGGAACTGGGCCAACTGGCTACCACTCCTGAAGCCAACATCATCAAGCTGCCAAACATCAGCGCCTCGGTACCGCAGCTCAAGGCCGCGATCAAGGAACTGCAAGGCAAAGGCTTCAACATCCCCGACTACGCCGACGAGCCGTCCACCGAGGCCGAGAAAGAATCCCGCGCCCGCTACGACCGCATCAAGGGCAGCGCCGTCAACCCGGTACTGCGCGAAGGCAACTCCGACCGCCGCGCCCCGCTGTCGGTCAAGAACTACGCACGCAAGCACCCGCACAAGATGGGCGCCTGGGCTGCCGACTCGCAGTCGCACGTTGCCCACATGACCCAAGGCGACTTCTACGGCAGCGAAAAGGCCGCGCTGATCGAGGCTGACGACAGCCTGCGCATCGAGCTGGTCGGCAAAGACGGCACCACCACCGTTCTGAAAGCCAAGACTGCGGTCAAAGCTGCCGAGATCGTCGACTGCGCCACCATGAGCCGCAAGGCCCTGCAAGCCTTCATCGCCGAGCAGATCGCCGATGCCAAGGCCTCTGGCGTGCTGCTGTCGGTGCACCTGAAAGCCACCATGATGAAGGTCTCCGACCCGATCATGTTCGGCGTCATCGTCGAAGCGTTCTACAACGACGTGCTGGCCAAGCACGCCGCCGCACTGGCTGAAGTGGGCTTCAACGCCAACAACGGCATCGGCGACCTGTACGCCCGCATCAAGGACCTGCCAGCTGACAAGCAGGCCGAGATCGAAGCCGACATCCAGGCCCTGTACGCCGTTCGCCCGGCCCTGGCCATGGTCAACTCCGACAAAGGCATCACCAACCTGCACGTGCCGAGCGACGTCATCGTCGACGCCTCGATGCCGGCCATGATCCGTGACTCGGGCAAGATGTGGAACACCGCTGGTGAGCTGCAGGACGCCAAGGCGATCATCCCGGACCGCTGCTACGCCGGCATCTACCAGGCCACCATCGAAGACTGCAAGGCCAACGGCGCCTTCGACCCGACCACCATGGGCAGCGTACCGAACGTCGGCCTGATGGCGCAGAAAGCCGAAGAGTATGGCTCCCACGACAAGACCTTCCAGATCCAGGCCGATGGCGTGGTGCGTGTGGTCGACGGCAAAGGCCAGGTCGTGCTGCAGCAGAACGTCGAAGCGGGTGACATCTTCCGCATGTGCCAGACCAAGGACGCGCCGATCCAGGACTGGGTCAAGCTGGCCGTCAACCGTGCCCGCCTGAGCAACACCCCGGCGGTGTTCTGGCTGGACCCGGCGCGCGCCCACGACGGCGTGATGATCGAGAAGGTGCAACAGTACCTGAAGGATCACGACACCACCGGCCTGGACATCCGTGTCCTGGCACCGGTCGACGCCATCAAGTTCTCCCTGGCCCGCATCCGCGAAGGCAAGGACACCATTTCGGTGACCGGCAACGTGCTGCGCGACTACCTGACCGACCTGTTCCCGATCATGGAGCTGGGCACCAGCGCCAAGATGCTGTCGATCGTGCCGCTGATGAACGGCGGTGGTCTGTTCGAAACCGGCGCTGGCGGTTCGGCACCCAAGCACGTGCAGCAGTTGGTCGAAGAGAACTTCCTGCGTTGGGACTCGCTGGGTGAGTTCCTGGCCCTGGCCGCTTCCCTGGAGCACCTGGGCAACACCTACGACAACCCGCGCGCCAAGGTCCTGGCCAACACCCTGGACCAGGCTACCGGCAAGTTCCTCGACACCAACAAGTCGCCTTCGCGCAAAGTCGGTGGCATCGACAACCGCGGCAGCCACTTCTACCTGACCCTGTACTGGGCCGAAGCCCTGGCCGCCCAGGCTGACGACGCCGCCCTGCAGGCGCGCTTCGCCCCGCTGGCTAAAACCCTGGCCGAGAACGAAGCGACCATCGTCGCCGAGCTCAACGCCGTTCAGGGCAAGCCGGCCGACATCGGTGGCTACTACGCCACGGATGCCGAGCTGACCGCCAAGGTGATGCGCCCAAGCCAGACCTTCAACAGCGCCATTGCCGCCCTGTAAGGTTCGCTTGATGTAACACCACAAACCCCGGCCACGCACCGGGGTTTGTGCTTTTTAGCCGCAAACTGCAAGCCACAAGTCAAAGCAGCCCGCGTACTGCTTCGACTTGTGGCTTGCAGCTTGAAACTTGCTACTTAGGGAGAGCATCGACCGTGTCTTGGCAACCCCATATCACCGTCGCCACCGTCGTCGAGCACGAGGGCAAATTCCTCTTCGTCGAAGAGTTCAAAGCTGGCCAGCATGTCTTCAACCAGCCCGCTGGCCACCTGGAACCCAACGAAACCCTGCCCCAGGCCGCCCTGCGCGAAACCCTCGAAGAAACCGCCTGGGAAGTCGAACTGACCGGCGTGGTCGGCATCTACCTGTACACCGCACCCAGCAATGGTGTGACCTACCAGCGCATCTGCTTCGCCGCACGCCCGGTGCGCCATCACGCCGACCTGGGGCTGGACAGCGACATCGTCCGCGCCGTCTGGCTGACCCGCGATGAACTGCTGGCCGACCCCACCCGCTGGCGCAGCGAGCTGGTGCCGCGCTGCCTCGACGACTACCTGGCCGGCCCGCTGCACAGCCTCGCCCTGCTGCGCGACTGACGCGCGGCCTCGGGTTTGATAGAATCGGCGTTTTTCCCCTCTGATACACATCGGTAGCCATGACCAGCCCAGCACTCAAAGACCCCGCCAAGACCCGCGTCATCGTCGGCATGTCCGGCGGCGTGGACTCTTCCGTCTCCGCCCTTCTGCTCATGGAGCAGGGCTACCAGGTGGAAGGGCTGTTCATGAAAAACTGGGAAGAGGACGACGGCACCGAATACTGCACCGCCCGCGAAGACCTGGCCGACGCCCAGGCCGTGTGCGACCGCATCGGCATCAAGCTGCACACCGCCAACTTCGCCGCCGAGTACTGGGACCACGTGTTCGAGCACTTCCTCGAAGAATACAAGGCAGGCCGCACGCCCAACCCCGACATCCTCTGCAACCGCGAAATCAAGTTCAAGGCGTTTCTCGACTACGCCCTGTCGCTGGGTGCCGACCTGATCGCCACCGGCCACTACGTGCGCCGCCGCGACACCGGTGAGCTCACCGAGCTGCTCAAGGGCCTGGACCCGAACAAGGACCAGAGCTACTTCCTGCATGCCGTCGGCGGCAAGGAAATCGCCCGCACCCTGTTCCCGGTCGGCGAACTGGAAAAACCCGAAGTTCGCGCCATTGCCGAAAAGCACGGCCTGGCCACGGCCAAGAAAAAGGACTCCACCGGTATCTGCTTCATTGGCGAGCGCCGCTTCAGCGACTTCCTCAAGCAGTACCTGCCGGCCCAGCCAGGTGAAATCCAGACCACCGACGGCGAAGTCATCGGCCGCCATCATGGCCTGATGTACCACACCATCGGCCAGCGCCAGGGCCTGGGTATCGGCGGCCTCAAGGATGCCGGTGACGAGCCGTGGTACGTGCTCGACAAAGACCTCTCGCGCAACGTGCTGGTGGTCGGTCAGGGCAATGAGCACCCGTGGCTGTTCTCCCGCGCCCTGCTGGCCTCGGACATCTACTGGGTCAACCCTGTCGACCTGTCCAGCCCACGCCGCCTGACTGCCAAGGTGCGCTACCGCCAGGGCGACCAGGGTTGCACCCTTGAGCGCAGCGAAAACGGCTACCGCGCGGTGTTCGACGAGCCGCAGCGGGCCGTGACGCCCGGCCAGTCGGTGGTGTTCTACGACGGCGAGGTATGCCTGGGTGGCGGCGTGATCGAGACCGCCGAGCCCTGGAGCCCGCGCGCATGAGCAACCTGCAGGAGCAATTGATTGCCCTGGGCGGTGTGTTCCAGGCCGCCGTGCTGGTCGACCGCATCGCCCGCACCGGCCAGGCCAGCGAGGCCAACATCGGCTGCATGCTGGGCAGCCTGCTGGTACGCGACCCCAAGGACACCCTGGAGGTGTTCGGCGGTGACGACCTCAACCTGCGCGACGGTTACCGCGCCCTGGTCGGCGCGCTCGAGCGCGACCCCAGCAGCCTGCAGCGCGAGCCACTGCGCTATGCCCTGTCGATGCTGGGCCTGGAACGCCAGCTGGCCAAGCGCGGCGACCTGCTCGACACCATCGGCAACCGCCTGCCGCAGATCCAGTCGCAGGCCGACCATTTCGGCCTGGTTCATGAAAACGTCATCGCTTCCAGTGGAGCCTTGTACCAGGACACCCTGAGCACTTTGCGCCAGCGTATTCAGGTACACGGCGACATGCGCTTCCTGCAGCAGCCCAGCAACGCCTCGAAGATCCGCGCCCTGCTGCTGGCCGGCATCCGCGCCGCGCGCCTGTGGCGCCAACTGGGCGGCCATCGCTGGCAGTTGGTGTTCAGCCGCCGCAAGCTGCTCAACGAACTGTACGACATGATGCGCACGCCGTCCTGAAGAAAAACGCCGGACCTGTAGGAGCGGCCTTGCGTCGCGAAAGAGCTGCACAGCAGCCCCAGAATCGCCGCCCCAGCATAGATTGCCGGGGCCGCTGCGCAGCCCTTTCGCGACGCAAGGCCGCTCCTGCAGGCATTTTTCATGTATGATATGCGCCCTTCCAAAAGCCTGACTGTCCGAGAACACCCCATGCAGCTTTCCTCGCTCACTGCGGTTTCCCCTGTAGACGGCCGTTATGCCGGCAAAACCCAGGCCTTGCGCCCCATTTTCAGCGAATACGGCCTGATCCGTTTCCGCGCCCTGGTCGAAGTACGCTGGTTGCAGCGCCTGGCCGCCCACCCGCAAATCGGCGAAGTGCCGGCGTTCTCCGCCGAAGCCAACGCCGTGCTGGACACCCTGGCCACCGATTTCAAACTTGAGCACGCCGAACGCGTCAAGGAAATCGAGCGCACCACCAACCACGACGTCAAGGCCATCGAGTACCTGCTCAAGGAGCAGGCTGCCCAGCTGCCTGAGCTGGCCAAGGTCAGCGAGTTCATCCACTTCGCCTGCACCAGCGAGGACATCAACAACCTGTCCCACGCCCTGATGCTGCGCGCCGGCCGTGACGAAGTGCTGCTGCCGCTGATGCGCCAGATCGCCGACGCCATCCGCGCCCAGGCCCACGCCCTGGCCGACGTGCCGATGCTGTCGCGCACCCACGGCCAACCGGCTTCGCCGACCACCCTGGGTAAAGAGCTGGCCAACGTCGTGTACCGCCTGGAGCGCCAGATCGCCCAGGTGGCCGCCGTGCCGCTGCTGGGCAAGATCAACGGCGCCGTAGGCAACTACAACGCCCACCTGTCGGCCTATTCGCAGATCGACTGGGAAGCCAACGCCCGCGCCTTCATCGAAGACGAGCTGGGCCTGCAGTTCAACCCGTACACCACCCAGATCGAGCCGCACGACTACATTGCCGAGCTGTTCGATGCGATCGCCCGCTTCAACACCATCCTCATCGACTTCGACCGCGATGTATGGGGCTACATCTCCCTGGGCTACTTCAAGCAGAAGACCGTCGCGGGCGAAATCGGCTCGTCGACCATGCCGCACAAGGTCAACCCGATCGACTTCGAAAACTCCGAAGGCAACCTGGGTATCGCCAACGCGCTGTTCCAGCACTTGGCCAGCAAGCTGCCGATCTCGCGCTGGCAGCGTGACCTGACCGACTCCACCGTGCTGCGCAACCTGGGCGTGGGCTTCGCGCACAGCGTCATCGCCTACGAAGCCAGCCTCAAGGGCATCGGCAAGCTGGAAGTCAACACCGCACGCATCGCCGCCGACCTGGACGCCTGCTGGGAAGTGCTGGCCGAGCCGATCCAGACGGTCATGCGCCGCTTCAACATCGAAAACCCCTACGAGAAGCTCAAAGAGCTGACCCGTGGCAAGGGCATCACCCCTGAAGCGCTGCTGACCTTCATCGACGGCCTGGACATGCCAGCCGACGCCAAGGCCGAGCTCAAGCTGCTGACCCCTGCTACCTACATCGGTAACGCGGCAGCACAGGCCAAACGCATCTAAGCTGACCGTCGCGTTCAACGCCCGGCTTAGCCGGGCGTTTTTATTCCCGGACGAAAATTACGTTTTTTCAATAGGTTGAACATGAATCCTGATACTCCACTGCAGCTGCTGGGCGGCCTCTCTGCCCGCGAATTCATGCGCGACTACTGGCAGAAGAAGCCCCTGCTGGTACGCCAGGCCTTCCCCGACTTCATCAGCCCGATCGAACCCGACGAACTGGCCGGCCTGGCGCTGGAAGAAGAAGTCGAATCGCGCCTGGTGCTCGAACACGGCGAACG
The DNA here is from genome assembly GCF_028682155.1 of Pseudomonas sp. 39004. NCBI lineage: Bacteria > Pseudomonadati > Pseudomonadota > Gammaproteobacteria > Pseudomonadales > Pseudomonadaceae > Pseudomonas > Pseudomonas sp. 39004. The sequence continues at coordinate 14,593 of NZ_JANIAG010000040.1, read as the reverse complement.
CCCTTGGGAACTGCGTCGCGGCCCGTTCGAGGAAGATGTCTTCGCCACCCTGCCCGAGCGCGACTGGACCTTGCTGGTACAGGCCGTGGACCAGTTCGTCCCGGAAGTAGCCGAACTGCTGCAAGAATTCCGTTTCCTGCCCAGCTGGCGCATCGACGATGTGATGGTCAGCTTCGCCGCCCCCGGTGGCAGCGTCGGCCCGCACTTCGACAACTACGACGTGTTCCTGCTGCAAGGCCACGGCAAGCGCAACTGGAAGATCGGCCAGATGTGCAACAGCGACAGCCCGCTGATCGAGCACGCCGACCTGCGCATCCTGGCCGACTTCGAACAGAGCGGTGAGTGGACCCTGGAGCCCGGTGACATGCTCTACCTGCCGCCGCGTCTGGCCCACTACGGCGTAGCCGAGGACGACTGCCTGACCTACTCGGTCGGTTTCCGTGCCCCGAGCGCTGCCGAAGTGCTGACCCACTTCACCGACTTCCTCGGCCAGTTCCTGCCGGACGAAGAGCGCTACAGCGACGCCGACGCGCAGCCGGTCAGCGACCCGCACCAGATCCAGCACGATGCCCTCGACCGCCTCAAGGGCCTGCTCGACAAGCACATGGGTGACAAGGACCTGCTGCTGACCTGGTTCGGCCAGTTCATGACCGAGCCGCGCTACCCGGAGCAGGTGGTGGGTGAAGAGCTGAACGAGAAAGAGCTGATCGAAGCCCTTGAGGATGGCGCCATCCTGATCCGTAACCCTAGTGCGCGCATGGCCTGGTCCGAGCTCAACGACGACCTGATGCTGTTCGCCAGCGGCCGTAGCTGCCCGCTGCCTGCCAAGCTGCGTGAGCTGCTGAAGCTGGTCTGTGCGGCGGACGCGTTACACATCGAAAACCTTGCAGAGTGGTTGGAGGATGAAGATGGCCTTATGCTGGTACAGCAACTGATCAAACAAGGAAGCCTGGGATTCGCCAATGAATAAGATTCGTGTGCGCCTCGCCGACTGGCATAAGGACAACGCCGACATCCGGCGTATCCGTGAAGCGGTGTTCATTGCCGAACAGCACGTACCGCCGGAGCTAGAGTGGGACTCGGACGATCCGACTGCGGTGCACTTCCTGGCCCTGGAGGGTGACTACCCGATCGGTACCGCCCGCCTGCTGCCCGACGGCACTATCGGCCGAGTATCGGTACTCAAGGACTGGCGCGGGCTGAAGGTGGGCGATGCGCTGATGAATGCGGTCATCATCGAAGCCCAGCAGCGCGACCTGAAGCAGCAGACACTCAGTGCCCAGGTGCACGCCACGCCGTTCTACGAGCGCCTGGGCTTTCGCGTCGTCAGCGAAGAGTTCCTTGAAGCCGGCATCCCGCATGTGGACATGGTGCGCGACTCTCGCGAAATCGCCTGATCCCTAAGCGCTTGCCTGCACTGCCCCGCGAAAGGGGCAGCGCAGGCAAAACATCTCGACCGACAAAACCTGTACATCCATCCAGATAAAGCTTGCCTCAGCGCCCCTGCTTGCGCATCCTAGTGCCCATCACCCCCGATGAAGCGTTTGCGGCCATGCGCCTGTTCCTCTGCGAAAAACCCTCCCAGGCAAAAGACATCGCCAAAGTACTCGGCGCCACTCGCAAGGCCGACGGCTGCTGGCAAGGCACCGATGTCTGCGTGACCTGGTGCATCGGCCATCTGCTCGAAACCGCCCCGCCCGACAGTTACGACGAACGCTACAAGCGCTGGAACCTCGCCGACCTGCCGATCATTCCCGAAAAATGGAAGATGCTGGTCAAACCCAAGACCGCCAGCCAGTTCAAGGCCGTCAAGCGCCTGCTCGGCGAGGCGCGCGAATTGGTGATCGCCACCGACGCCGACCGCGAAGGCGAGATGATCGCCCGCGAACTGGTCGAGCACTGCCGTTACCGCGGGCCGATCCAGCGTTTGTGGCTGTCGGCACTCGACGATGCCTCCATCCGCAAGGCCCTGGCGCGCCTGCTGCCCGGCCACGAGACGTTCAGTCTTTACCACTCGGCGCTGGGCCGCTCCCGCGCCGACTGGCTGATCGGCATGAACATGAGCCGGCTGTTTACCCTGCTCGGCCGCCAGTCCGGCTACCAAGGGGTGCTGCCGGTAGGCCGGGTGCAGACGCCGACCCTGCGCCTGGTGGTGGACCGTGATCGCAGCATCGCCGACTTCGTGCCGGTGCCGTTCTGGGCCATCGACGTGCAACTCGAACATGCCGGCCAAGGCTTCAATGCCCAATGGCGAGCCCCGGAGGACGCCTGTGACGACCAGGGCCGGTGCCTCAACCCGGCCTTGGCGCAACAGGCTGCCGCCGACATGAATAATGCAGGCACGGCCCGAGCGGTCAAGGTGGCGACAGAACGCGTGCGCGAAGCTGCCCCCCTGCCCTTCGACCTGGGCACCCTGCAAGAGCTGTGCTCGAAAAAATTTGGCCTCGGCGCCCAGGAAACCCTCGACATCGCCCAGGCCCTGTACGAAACCCACAAGCTGATCACCTACCCGCGCAGCGACTGCGGCTACCTGCCACTGAGCCAGCACGCCGAGGCGCCCGCCATTCTCGCAGCGTTGCAGCGCGCCGATGCCAGCCTTGCGCCGCTGCAGCCTCACCTTGAGCCCCAGCGCCGCTCGCGTGCCTGGAACGATGCCAAGGTCAGTGCCCACCACGGCATCATTCCCACAGCAGCAGCCAGCGACCCCGCGCGCCTGCCCGCCAAGTACAAGGCGGTCTACACCTTGATCCGTGCCCGTTACCTGGCGCAGTTTCTGCCCAACCACGAGTACGACCGCACCCAGGCCGATTTCGACTGTGCAGGCCATGCCCTGCGCGCCGTGGGCAAGCAGATCGTCGAGCCTGGCTGGCGGCGTGCCTTGCCCGAGGCATTGACCCCGGCCAAAGGCCGCGAGGCAGCGCCAGCCCAGGTCCTGCCAGCCCTGCGCGAAGGCCAGGACTGCAACGTACAAGGCCTGCAGCTGAAGGACATGTGGACCCAGCCGCCCAAACCCTTCACCGAAGGCGACCTGATCAAGGCGATGAAGAACGTCGCCAAACTGGTAGATGACCCTCGGCTGAAACAGAAGCTCAAGGAAACCACCGGCATCGGCACCGAAGCGACCCGGGCCAGCATCATCCAGGGCCTGCTCGACCGCGGCTACCTGGTCAAGCATGGCAAGGCCTTGGCCGCGACGCCTGCGGCCTTCAGCCTGATCGACGCCGTGCCACGCGCCATCGCCGACCCCGGCACCACGGCAATCTGGGAGCAGGCCCTGGACATGGTGCAGAGCGGTGAAATGAGTCTGGAAGAGTTCGTCGCTCGGCAGTCGGCCTGGATGGGCAAGCTGGTTGAACGCTGCAGCGGCATGCGCATGACCATCACAGGGCCGGCAGCCGGCGCCGCGCCCCCCTGGAAAAAGAAGCGCCGGGGCGGTGGGAAAGGCAAAACCACCGCAAGCAAGGCGGCCGCAGGCAAGCCAAGGCAACCGAGGAAAAAGGCGGCAACCTGAACCCTTGCAATGCCAAAACCACAAAAGCCGACAAACAAACTGGCGCCGTGAAATTTACCTGCTAAATTTTCATGAAAATAATCATAAAAATTTTCATGAGGCCCCGGCATGTTCAAGCAATCCGCGCAACACATTGCCACCTACTACGCCCAGACCTACCCCACCCCTATTCCTCTACGCCCTACTCTGCAAGGCCGACACGACACCGAAGTGCTGATTGTCGGCGCCGGGTTCAGCGGCCTGCACACCGCCCTGCGCCTGGTCATGGCCGGCAAGCAAGTGACGCTGCTGGAAGCCAGCCGCGTGGCCTGGGCCGCGTCCGGGCGCAACGGTGGCCAGGCGTTGCTGGGCTGGTCATGCGACATGCCTCCGTTGGAAAAAGCCTTAGGCATCGAACGCACTAGGCGCTTGTGGGACAGCATGTGCTGGGCCGCCGATGAAATGCGTGAACTGCCGCAACGCCACGGTTTCGATGTCGACTACCGGCTTGGCAGCTTGTGGACCGCCGTGCTGCCACGGCGGGTGAAGATGCTTGAAGAAGCCCTGCATGACGCCCAGGCCAAGTGGGGCTATGACGCCCTGCGCCTGATTGGCCGCGATGAGCTGCCTCAGTGGATCGACAGCCCGCGCTACCAGGCTGCGCTGTATGACGCCAAAGGTGCACACCTCAACCCGCTCAAGCTGGCCCAGGGCCTGGCCAGCACTATCGAGGCTGCCGGCGGGCACATCTTCGAGCAAAGCCAGGTGCTCGACTACCAGCAGACCGGCAACGGTTATGTCACCCGCACCGACCATGGCGAGGTGCACAGCCAGGCCCTGGTGCTGGCCTGCAACGCCTACATCGACCGCCTCGACCCGGCACTGTCGCGCCGTTTGCTGCCCGTTGGCTCCTACCAGGTAACGACCGCGCCACTGGAAGCCGACGTCGCCAAATCATTACTGCCGCGCAACAGCTGCGTGATCGACAACCAGTTCGTGCCCGACTATTTCCGCCTTACCCCCGACAACCGCCTGCTGTTCGGCGGCGGCTGCACCTACCTGGGCGGCATCCCCAAGGACGTGGCCGGCGCCACCCGCCCCTACCTTGAACGGGTGTTCCCGCAATTGGCTGGGGTGGCCATCGACTTTGCCTGGGGCGGCCACATCGACTGCAGCATCCAGCGCACGCCCGACATCGGCCGTGACGGCCAGCGCTATTGGTTGCAGGGTTTCTCCGGCCATGGCGTGCTGCCGACCCTGGCTGGGGCGCGGGCGGTCAGCGATGCGATCCTCGGTAACGACGACCTGCTGACGCTGTACCAAGGCATCGACAACGGTCGCTTCCCTGGCGGCGACTTGATGGCCGCACCGCTGGAGGCCGCGGCCAAAGCCTGGTACAGGTTGCGCGACCATGTCTGATGAAGTTCAAACACTGGCGGTGCTGATCCGCGACCTGCGCAAGCACCGCGGGCTGACGCTTGACGAGCTGGCCGGCAAGGTCAAGCGCTCACTGGGCTTTCTCTCGCAGGTCGAGCGCGGCCTGTCGCGGCCGACCGTGGCCGACCTGACGGCCATCAGCGAAGCCCTGCACGTACCGACCACCTACTTCTACCAGGCCGGCCAGCCACGCCCGCTGGACTGGGTCACCCGGCCCGGCGAACGGCGCACGATCTACTACGCCGAAGGCATCAGCGACGTGCTGGTATCACCCACCCTCAATGGCGGCTTCTCCATGCTCGAAAGCCACCTGGCGCCTGGCGCCAGCAGTGGCGAGGGGCACCTGAACGACAGTTCCGAGCAAGGCGGCTTCGTCCTCGAAGGCGAGCTGACGCTTTGGCGCGAAGGCCACGCCGAGGCGGTAACGCTGCGGCGCAACGACAGCTTTCAGCTCCCCCCGCACAACCAGTTCCGCTACGCCAACCTGACCGACCAGACGACCCGGGTCCTCTGGGTCTTCCGATGAGAGCACAGCATGACCATCACCACAGGTTTTCCCGATCTGCTCAGTGAAGTACGCGCGTTCCGTGCCCGCTACCCCGACGTACGCCACGTCGACCTGCTGAGCCTGGATATCCCCGGGCATTTCTACGGCAAGCGCTACCCCATCGACATGCTGGAAAAGGTCGCCGCCGGCAGCCCGCTGAAACTCCCACAGAACTGCGTGCTGCTGGGGGTACAGGGCGGGTTGTTCCCGATTGGCGACTATTGCTTCAACGACGGCGACCCGGATGCCCTGCGCCGCCTGATCCCCGGCACGCTCAAGCCGGTCAGTTGGGAACGCGAGCCGCTGGGGCAGATGCTGATCAGCTCTGACGGCACCGCCGCGCCCATCGAGTTCGAGCCACGGGAGGTGCTCGCCCGCGTGTTGCAGCGCCTGGCCCGGCGTGGCATTCGCCCGGTCGTGGCGTTCGAGCTGGAGTTCTACCTGTTTGAGCGGGCACTCAAGGAAGGCCTGCCGCAGTTTCCGCGCGACCCGTTCAGCGATGACCCGGACGATCAGCCCAACATGCATATCGAGCGGCTGTCGCGTTTCAGCGACGTGCTGCGCGACATGGTCGAAACGGCCAACGCGCAGGGCGTCGACGCCAACGTCATCACGGCGGAATTGGGGCCGGGCCAGTTCGAGATCAATTTCGGCCACTGCGACGACGGCCTGCGCGCCGCCGACTGGGCAGCCCTGTTCTGCCGCAGCACCCGTGGCGTGGCGCTCAAGCATGGCCTGCGCGCCTCGTTCATGAGCAAACCCTACCTGCAAGCCCCGGGCAGCGGCATGCATGTGCATGTGAGCCTCTATGGCAACGACGGCAACAACCTGCTGGCCGCCGACGGGCAGCGCCCGCTGCGCCATGCGGTGGCAGGTTGCCTGGCGACCCTGCCGCACTGCATGCCGATCTTTGCCGCCAACCACAATGCATTTCGCCGCTATGGCGCCATGGTCAACGCTGCCAGCCGTGCGAGCTGGGGCTTCGAGGACCGCGATGCGTGCATCCGCATTCCCGAGTCCGATGCGCGCAATTTACGCATCGAGCATCGTCTGGCGGGTGCCGACGCCAACCCGTACCTGGTGCTGGCGGCGATCCTGTGTGGCATGGAGCATGGGCTGGATGCGGCGCGGGAGCCGATTGCGCCGCTGAACGAAGACCGTGGCAGCGCTATCGACTTCCCGAAGGACATGCTCAGCGCCGTAACCGCGATGCGCAATCACCCGGCGGTGAATGAGGGGCTGGGCGAAGAGTTCGTGATGGTGTATTGCGAGAACAAGCGTCAGGACCATCTGGCGTTCATGCAGGAGGTCAGTGCCAGAGAATATCGATGGTTCCTGTAATGACTTGATTGTCAGTGCTGGCCCTTTCGCGGGGCCAGCCCGCTCCCACTACAATCTCCAACCTTGTGGGAGACCTGTGGGAGCGGGCTTGCCCCGCGAAAGGGCCGGTACTGACAAGACCAAAATCTCTCCTATTCTCAATAGCTCACTTGGCAATCCCCCTGCACAGAGGAGCCGCGACCATGAGCTACGTAACCACGAAGGATGGCGTTCAGATCTTCTACAAGGACTGGGGCCCGCGCGATGCGCCGGTCATCCACTTCCACCACGGCTGGCCGCTGAGTGCCGACGACTGGGACGCCCAGCTGCTGTTTTTCCTGGCCGAGGGCTTTCGCGTGGTCGCCCACGACCGCCGCGGCCATGGGCGCTCCAGCCAGGTGTGGGACGGCCATGACATGGACCACTACGCCGACGACGTGGCGGCCGTTGTCGAACATCTGGGCATCCAGGGCGCGGTGCATGTAGGCCACTCGACCGGCGGCGGCGAAGTGGTGCGCTACATGGCGCGCTACCCCGGCGACAAGGTCGCCAAGGCGGTACTGATTGCCGCCGTGCCACCGCTGATGGTGCAAACACCTGCCAACCCGGGCGGCCTGCCCAAGTCGGTGTTCGACGGCTTCCAAGCCCAGGTGGCAGATAACCGGGCGCAGTTCTACCGCGACGTGCCGACAGGGCCTTTTTATGGCTACAACCGGCCTGGCGTCGAACCTGCTGAAGGCATCATCGGCAACTGGTGGCGCCAGGGCATGATCGGCAGCGCCAAGGCGCACTACGACGGCATCGTTGCGTTCTCGCAGACTGACTTCACCGAAGACCTGAAGGGCATCAACCAACCGGTTCTGGTGATGCATGGCGACGATGACCAGATCGTGCCCTACGAGAATTCCGGCCCGTTGTCAGCTAAGTTGCTGCCTAACGGCACGCTGAAGACTTACAAAGGCTACCCGCACGGCATGCCCACCACCCATGCCGATGTGATCAATGCCGATTTGCTGGCGTTCATCCGCAGCTGAGGCGGTGCCAGTGCGGGCCCCTATGGCAGCGGGTCTACCCGCGAGAGGGCCCGCACTGGCAACACCCACTCGTCAGGATTACCATGTCCCACTTCTAGCGCGGCCGTTTGCCGCACCCTTGCCTCCCTGCCTGCCAGATACCAATGCCCTTCGAACTCACCGTAGAACCCCTCACGCTGCTGATCCTGGCCTTGGTCGCCTTCGTCGCCGGTTTCATCGACGCCATCGCCGGCGGTGGTGGCCTGCTCACCACGCCGGCATTACTGACGGCCGGCATGCCACCGCACCTGGTGCTGGGCACCAACAAGCTCAGCTCCACATTTGGCTCGGCCACCGCCGGTTTCACCTACTACAAGCGCAAACTGTTCCACCCTGCGCAGTGGCGCCCGGCACTGTTCGCCACCCTGGTCGGCGCCTCGCTGGGCGCAGTGATCGCCCACTACCTGCCCGCCGAATGGCTGAACAAGATGCTGCCGGTGGTGGTCTTCGCCTGCGGGGTCTACCTGCTGTTCGGCGGCACGCCGAAGGCACCGCTGGATGCCGATGCGCCGATCAAGAAGAAATGGCAAGTGCCGCAAGGCTTCACCCTGGGCTTCTACGATGGCGTGGCCGGCCCCGGGACCGGCGCGTTCTGGACCGTGAGCACCCTGCTGCTGTACCCCATCGACCTGGTACGCGCCAGCGGCGTGGCACGCAGCATGAACTTCGTCAGCAACATCGCGGCGCTGACAGTATTCATCATTTCCGGCCAGGTGGACTACATCGTCGGCCTGGCCATGGGCCTGTCGGTGATGGTCGGCGCCTTCTTCGGCGCACGCACGGCGATCAGCGGCGGCAGCAAGTTCATCCGCCCGGTGTTCATCACCGTGGTGCTGGCCTTGACCGTGCGCCTAGCGTGGCAGCACTGGTTCGGGCAGGCCTAGACGCCGAGCCACATACAGGTCGATCAGGTAGCGGGCGATGGAACGCCCGGCCGGCAGCGGCGGCAGGTCGTGCACGCTGAACCACTGGGCGTCTTCGATCTCGTCCGGTTGCATCACAATCTCCCCGCCCGCGTACTCGGCATGGAAGCCCAGCATCATCGAATGGGGGAACGGCCAGCACTGGCTGCCAACGTACTGGATGTTCTGCACCTCGACCGCCACCTCTTCACGCACCTCGCGTACCAGGCAGTCCTCGGCCGACTCGCCTGGCTCGGCAAAGCCCGCCAGGGTGCTGTAGACACCGGTGACAAAACGCGGCGAGCGCGCCAGTAGAATCTCGTCACCGCGGGTGACCAGCACGATCATGCTCGGCGAAATGCGTGGGTAGCTGCGCAGGTCGCACGGCTGGCAATACATTGCCCGCTCCCAACGGATTTGCGTCATCGCCTGGCCGCAACTGCCGCAAAAACGGTGTTCGCGGGCCCAGGTGCCGATCTGCGCGGCGTAGCCCAGCACCTTGTACAGGTCGAAGTCGCCTTCAAGCATGAACGCACGCAACCCACGCCAGGCACACCCCGGCACCTCGGTGGCGGTGCGCAGTTCGAGCAGGAACACCGGCTGGCCATCGAAGTGACCGATGCCATGTTCGCACAGCACATCCAGGTCCTGGCGCTTGAGCCACTCGCGGGGGAACAGCGCGCCGTTGTCGTCCACCAGGAACCCGCCCGGGCTGCGGGCGACGGCCCAGCCCCCGGTGATCTGCGGGTCGAGTACTGCGGTAGTCCAGCGTGCTGACATGTTGGGGGTTCCTTGCTGAGCGCCCCCCGAGCTGTCAGTCGGCGAACGTCGGTTTCTGTTTGCTCATGTGCGCCGCCACCGCCACGCGCAGGTCTTCGGACTGCAGCATCGCAGCGTTCCAGGTGGCGATGTATTCGAGGCCATCGTCAATGCGATGGTCACGCATGTAGCTGAGCATTTCCTTGGTGCCGGCCACGGCGATCGGCGATTTTGCGGCAATCTCGCGGGCAATGGCAAAGACCCCGTCGAGCAGCGCGGCCTGATCATCATAGACGCGGTTGACCAGGCCTATGCGCAGCGCCTCATCGGCCTCGACGTTGCGCCCGGTGAATGCCAGCTCACGCATCATGCCGTCGCCGATGATACGCGGCAAACGTTGCAGCGTGCCGACATCGGCGGCCATGCCCATGTCGATTTCCTTGATCGAGAACTGCGCATCCTGGCTGCAGTAGCGCATGTCGCACGCCGAGATGAGGTCGATGGCGCCCCCAATGCAGTAGCCCTGCACCGCCGCCAGCACCGGTTTGCGGCATTTGTCCACGGCGTTGAACGAGCCCTGCAGGCGCAGGATGGTACTGCGCAGGAAGCGCGCATTACGACCGACGTCCTTGCCCATCTGGCCAGCGAGCGAGGCCAGCATCATCAAGTCGATGCCGGCGGAAAAATGCTTGCCCGCACCGCTGATGACCACGGCACGCACGGCATCGGTGTCGTCGACCCACTGGAAGATGTCGATGATCTCTTCCCAGAAGGCCGCGTTCATCGCGTTGACCTTTTCCGGGCGGTTAATCTGAACGTGGGCGATATTATCGGTCAGTTCGACCTTGAATGCGCTGTACTCGGTCACGTGCGGCACTCCTGAGGGTAAAGGGTTCATAGCGCAGGATGGTAACCCAGCCGCGAGGCCGCACTTGTGCCAAAAACGGGACTGCACACCTTGCCTAAGGCGGCCCGATCCGGCACCGTGCGGCATTGCCGAATTATAAGGATACATATTCATGTCACGCTCCGTGGCCGGCGCGCTCGCGCACAATTTCCTGGGCCAGTCACCGCTCTGGTACAAGGCCGTCATCGGCCTGTTCCTGGTGCTCAACCCGTTGCTGCTGCTGACTGCAGGCCCGGTCACGGCGGGCTGGGTGCTGGTGATCGAATTCATCTTCACCCTGGGCATGGCGCTCAAGTGCTACCCGCTGATGCCTGGCGGTTTGTTGCTGGTTGAAGCACTGCTGCTGGAGATGACCACGCCTCAGGCGCTGTACGAAGAACTGCAGCACAACTTCCCGGTGATCCTGCTGCTGATGTTCATGGTTGCCGGTATTCACTTCATGAAGGAACTGCTGCTGTTCCTGTTCTCGCGGATCCTGCTTGGCGTGCGCTCGAAAGCGCTGCTGTCGGTCCTGTTCTGCGTGCTGTCGGCGTTTCTCTCGGCCTTTCTCGATGCCCTGACGGTTACCGCGGTGATCATCAGCGCTGCGGTAGGCTTCTACGCGGTCTTTCACCGTGTCGCCTCCGGGGCCAACCCGCGCGAAGACAGCGCGCTCGACAGCGACCAGCAGATCCCCCAACTGCACCGTGAAGACCTCGACCAGTTCCGCGCCTTCCTGCGCAGCCTGCTGATGCACGGTGCGGTCGGTACCGCGCTGGGCGGCGTGTGCACGCTGGTGGGCGAACCGCAGAACCTGTTGATCGGCCATGAGATGGGTTGGCACTTCGCCGACTTCTTTTTCAAGGTCGCGCCCGTGTCGTTGCCGGTGCTCGGCGCCGGGCTGCTGACCTGTGTGCTGCTGGAAAAACTGCGCCTGTTCGGCTACGGCACGCTGATGCCCGAGCGCGTACGCCAGGTGCTGGCCGCCTACGCCGCCGAAGACGATGCCGCGCGCACCGCGGCACAGCGAGCCGCGCTGTGGGTGCAAGGCAGCGCCGCGCTGATCCTGATCATCTGCCTGGGCCTGCACATTGCCGAGGTTGGCCTGGTGGGCCTGCTGGTGATCGTGCTGATCACCGCGTTTACCGGCATTACCGATGAACACCGCCTGGGCCGTGCCTTCCAGGACGCCATGCCGTTCACCGCGCTGCTGGTGGTGTTTTTCGCCGTGGTCGCGGTGATCCATCAACAGCAGCTGTTCAGCCCTCTGATCGCCTGGGTACTGGCGCTACCCGCCGAACAACAACCCGGCATGCTGTACCTGGCCAACGGTTTGCTGTCGGCGATCAGCGACAACGTGTTTGTCGCTACCATCTACATTACCGAGGTCAAGCAGGCGTTTCTCAATGGTGGCATGAGCCGCGAGCATTTCGAGACGCTGGCGGTGGCGATCAACACCGGTACCAACCTGCCGAGCGTGGCGACGCCGAATGGGCAGGCGGCGTTCCTGTTTCTGCTGACCTCGGCGGTTGCGCCGCTGATCCGGCTGTCGTATGGCCGAATGGTGTGGATGGCCTTGCCTTATACCGTGGTCATGGGTGGGCTGGGGTGGTGGGCGGTGACTTACTGGCTGTGAGGGCCTGGCTTGGGTTTTGCTGCGTCTGCGCGATCGAGCGCCGCCCGCACGGCGCTCGATCTCATAAGCGCTGCAATCCTAAAGACAAACATCCCACACCCAACCCGATACAACTTTTGCCGCCAACCCGCATCGAATCACAGTAAGTCCCCATCCGCTTCAAGGAGGTTCGCCATGGCGATGCGCTCGGCACTGTTGCTTTCCTGCATGACCCTTGCCCTGATCGGTTGCGCCGGGTCCAACGACGAACACAAGACGCCCCCCACCACGCAGCAGGTCGACCTGCAACGCTACCAAGGCACCTGGTACGAGCTGGCGCGCCTGCCGATGTTCTTCCAGCGCAACTGCGTGCAGTCCGAAGCGCATTACGGCCTGCGCGAGGACGGTCGCATCGACGTCAACAACCGCTGCAAGGAAAAGGACGGCCAATGGAATGAAGCCAAGGGCATCGCCGAAGCCCAGCAGCCAGGTAAGACCGACAAGCTCTGGGTGCAGTTCGACAACTGGTTCAGCCGCCTGGCACCGGGCCTGACCAAGGGTGACTACTGGGTGCTTTACCACGACAAGGACTACCGCGTAGCCCTGGTCGGGCATCCGAACCGCGAGTACCTGTGGCTGCTTTCGCGCACCCCGGCGGTCACCGACCAGGAGCGCGAACAGCTGCTGTCGATAGCCCGCAAGCAAGGCTATGACACCAGCAAACTGATCTGGCGCCAGGAGGGCTAGCCCGCCGCACGGCTGCTCGTCGACGAAGCGGGGCAATCAAGCTAAGGTGTGCGCCCCGCATCCCCTCGAAGGAACGAGCCGTTGATCACCTGCCACGTCAAATACACCGTCGACCCTTACCAGCTGCCAGCGTTCGAGGCCTATTCGCGCCTGTGGATGGGCCTGGTCACGCGCATGGGCGGCAAGCACCACGGCTACTTCCTGCCTGCCGAAGGCGCCAACAATGTTGCCTACTGCCTGTTCAGTTTTCCCAGCCTGGCGGCCTACGAGCAATACCGCATACAGGCCGAGACCGACCCCGAATGCATCGCCGCGGTGGCCCTGGCCACCGAGCAACGGTTTATCCTCAGCTATGAGCGCAGCTTCCTCAAGCCACTGCTCGAGCCGCGCATTCGCTCACTTGCCCTGTGCGTGTTCCATCACCAGGGCAAGATCCTGGTCAACGTCTTCGATGACCCTGTGACCCAACGGACGCTGTGCCGACCGCTCGGTGGCGGCATCGAGTTTGGTGAACGGGGCAGTGCAGCCATCGCCCGGGAAATCGAAGAAGAACTGGGGCAGTCGATCAGCGATGTGCGCTTGCTTGGTACGCTCGAGAGCCTGTTCACCTATGCCGGTGCACCGGGGCATGAGATTGTGCAGGTATTCGATGCCCGCTTCGATGATGCCAGCCTGTACCAGCAGCCTTGGCTGGAAGGCCGCGAATCCAACGGCAGCCCTTTTCGCGCCAAGTGGTGCGACAGGGCCGACTTCGACAGTATCGGCCCGCTTGTCCCCGAAGGGTTGCAAGCCATGCTGCGCGACCTGTCGCTGTTCGGTTGAACTGAAGGAGGCAGATCATGGACCTGCTGTTTCTAGGCACCAGTGCCGGTGTGCCGACCAAGGCCCGCAACGTCAGTGCCACCGCCGTGATCGAAGCCAGCGGCAGCCACTGGTACCTGGTCGATTGCGGCGAAGGCACGCAACACCGGCTACTGCACACGCCGTTATCGATACGCGACCTGCGCGGCATCTTCATCACCCACGTTCATGGCGACCATTGCTTCGGCCTGCCGGGCTTGCTGGCCAGTGCCGGAATGAGCGGGCGTACCCAGCCGCTGGACCTGGTCCTGCCCGCTGCACTGCATGATTGGGTGAGGCTGAGCCTGGCTGCCAGCGACAGCTACCTGCCTTTCGAAGTGCGCCTGCTGGCAGTAGAGAGCCTGGCTGACTGGCGTAGCGAGACGCTGCAGGTCAGTACCGTGCAGCTGTCGCATCGGGTGCCGAGCGTTGGCTTCGTGTTTACCGAGCTCAACCCTGAGCCGCGCCTGGACGTGCAACGCCTGGATGCCGAAGGCATCCCTCGCGGGCCGTTGTGGGGCGACTTGGCCAAGGGGCTGTCGGTGGAACATGAGGGGCGAACCCTGCACGGGCATGACTACCTGCGCGCGTCGCGAGCGGCACGGCGAGTGATTGTGTGCGGTGACAACGACAGGCCCGAGCTGCTGGCGGAGGTCGCCAAGGGCGTGGATGTCCTGGTGCATGAGGCGACCTTCACCCAGGCGATCGTCGAACGTACGGGGGCTACATTCGGCCATAGCACGGCGGCGCAAGTGGCACGGTTTGCCGAGGCCGCAGGGGTACGTAACCTGGTGCTGACGCATTTCAGTGCGCGGTATCAGAGTGATTCGCGGCGTAGTCCATCCATTGATGATGTTCGGGTCGAGGCGCTGGCCCATTACAACGGGCATTTGACCTTGGCGCGGGACCTGCAGCGGTATCACATTGGGCGCGATGGGTGTCTGGTGGCGGTTGGGTAGATTGGGGTTGGGCTGACA
>NZ_JANIAG010000004.1:0-76279 GCF_028682155.1 Pseudomonas sp. 39004 | reverse complement strand
TGCTCGCGATGCGCCGCGCGGGCGGCGCTCGATCTTCAAGGCGCCAAAAAACCTACGGCAAGCACTTCTCCCCCCCCAACCGCCTCCATGCCAAATCAGCCTCTTCCTACACCCAACGCCAACTTGTCTGAATAGCCTTCTGCCCATCCTCTGCCCTAAACTCTTCCCCCCTCCCCCGGAAGGCTTCATTCATATGGAAATGCAATGGTGGATCTGGCTGGTATTCGGTATCGCGCTGATCCTGCTCGAACTGGTCCTGCCTACGTTCTTCATTCTCTGGTTCGGCATCGGTGCCGTGCTGGTTTCGCTCATCTCGCTCGCCGCACCCAGCCTGCAACTGGATATGCAGATGCTGCTGTGGGTGCTGCTGTCCTCAGCCACCACCGCCCTGTGGTTCAAGCTGTTCCGGCGCAAAAAACCGGATGTGCGCTGGACGGCCGATAGCGTGATCGGTGAAGTCGGCCTGCTGACCGCCAGCGTTTCCGAGTTCCAGAAAGGCCGCGTGCGTTTCCAGAAGCCGATCCTCGGCAACGAAGAATGGACCTGCGTCGCCGACACTGAGATCCCGTCCGGCGAGCGTGTGCGCCTCACCGCCATCGAAGGCAATACCGCCCGCGTCATCCGGGCCTGAATCCGTACTGAAAGGAAGTTCGTATCATGACCAGCCTTATCGTCGTGGGCGCCCTCGCCCTGTTCGTCCTGATCACCGTGTTCAAGGGGGTGCGTATCGTGCCCCAGGGCGAGGAGTGGATCGTCGAGCGCCTTGGCCGCTACAACAACACCCTCAAACCCGGCCTGAACATCGTCATTCCGTACGTGGACGTGGTCGCCTACCGCCTGCCCACCAAAGACATCATCCTCGATGTGCAAGAGCAGGAAATCATCACCAAGGACAACGCGGTGATCGTCGCCAACGCCTTGTGCTTCGCCAAGGTAGTCGACCCGCAGAAGGCCTCGTACGGCGTTCAGAACTTCTCCTTCGCCGTCACCAGCCTGACCATGACCTCGCTGCGCGCCATCGTCGGTGCCATGGACCTGGACGAAGCCTTGTCCAGCCGTGAGCAGATCAAGGCCCGCCTGCGCGAGGCGATGTCCGAGCAGACCGAAGACTGGGGCGTGACCGTGCGCTCGGTCGAGATCCAGGACATCAAGCCGTCCGAGAACATGCAACTGGCCATGGAACGCCAGGCCGCTGCCGAGCGTGAACGTAAAGCCGACGTCACCCGTGCCGAGGGTGCCAAGCAGGCTGCGATCCTCGAAGCTGAAGCACGCCTGCAATCCGCCAAGCTGGACGCCGAGGCGCAGATCAACCTGGCCGAGGCGTCGGCACGGGCGATTACGCTGGTCAAGGAGGCCGTGGGCAGCGAGACCGTGCCGGCCATGTACCTGCTGGGCGAGCGCTACATCGGCGCGATGGAGAACCTGGCCAGCAGCAGCAATGCCAAAGTCGTGGTGTTGCCGGCAGACCTGCAAGAGACCGTGCGCGGCCTGATGGGCCGCAACAAGCCCTGAGTTAGCGGGCCAGGCTTGCCCCGCGAAGGGGCCGCAAAGCGGCCCCAGCCCCTCCCCACCTGCGTCACTTCACCGCACCCCGCCTTTTTTACCTATACTGCGCCTTACAATACCCACCACGATTCCTGACCGGATCTCTCCATGCCCCCACGTCGGCACATTGCCTGGATAGCCTGCCTAGCAGTGCTGTTCAACCTGCTGGCCATGCCGCTGTCTTCTGCCGCGCCCAAGGGCCCGGCCGAGCAGTTGCTGTGGGGGGCTTTCTGTTCCAGCATGGCCAACAAGGCTAAGGTCGACGTCCAGGCCCTGGCCAAGATCGACCTCGGCCCGCAAAGCGACGACAGCGCCAGCATGATGAACTGCTGGTGCTGCGCTGGCGCCGCACCGCTGCTGGCCTTGCCCGGCTACCCGCCGCAGTTGCACAACCCGCCGACACTGCACGCCGGGCACCTGCCGCTGCTTGCCGACTACCAACCCACGCCGCGCCAGCTATGGCCCGCGCTCAACCCCCGTGCCTCCCCTCTGGTCTGAGTTGCTCACACTGTCTGCCTGAACCTGAACAGATCGGAGACTCACCATGCTCAAGCAAGCCCTCGTCGTGGCCGCCCTGCTGCTGCCCAGCGCCTTCGCCACAGCCCACGAATACACCGTGGGCGACCTGCACATCGCGCACCCCTGGTCGCTGCAACTGCCCCCCAACGCGCCCAACGTCGCCGCGTATTTCGTCGTGCACAACAATGGCCAGGCCGATGACCGCCTGCTGAGTGTCGACAGCCCCATCAGCGATGACGCCCAGTTGCACGAGCACGCCATGACCGCCAGCGGCACCATGAAGATGCAACAGGTGCCCAGCGTGGTAGTACCCGCCGGCAAGGATGTGACCTTCGCCCCCAGCGCCTACCACGTGATGCTGATGCAGCCCAAGGACCGCAGCCTGCTCAGCGACGGCAAGCGTTTCCCGTTGACCTTGCACTTCGAGAAGGCCGGTGATGTCACGGTCGAAGTCGCCGTGCAGAAAGAGGCGCCCTCGGGCCAGCCCCAGGCTCACGAACACGCGCACTGAACATTAGCTGACAGGCACTCGCCATGAGCCTGCCGCGCAACAGCATCAGCCGTACCCCCCGCCCTGAACGCAGGCGCGTCGGGGGCGGCTGGCTGAGCCTGTTCGCCATGTGGATGATTTTCATCGGCCCGCTGGTTTCCCAGTCGATGCCGATGGACCACCACGCCGGCATGAACATGCCGACGGGCATGTCGATGGCCCACGAGCACGCGCAGAGCGTGGACTCGCACCACGGCCATGATGGCCATGGCGGCGATGGCCAACTGCATGTGATGTGGGAAAAGTGCGGCTACTGCAGCCTGCTGTTCAACTGCCCCGCACTGCCGCAAACCCTCAGCCCGCTCAGTGCCGGCGTAGCAGTCCCCTCCACTCACCTTCTTGCAACCACGCGCCAGGGGCATGCCCGGCAGGCTGTATTCCCGGGTGCGCGCAGCCGCGCGCCGCCTTCCTCGATCAGCGTCTGAAAACACATTGTCCGCACGGAGCCAGGAGGCTTCGCGCTCATTCATGACTGATCGACTGGAATCATTATGTCTGGCTGCACCCCTGTTTTTGCCCTGTCCCTGCGCGGGGCCATCGCCGCCGTCTGCGGTTCGCTGATCGCGCCCATGGCCCTGGCCAGCGACCTCGGCCACGCCGAGCACGCGCATGCTGCCGCCCCCGAGCTGAGCCCGACGGTGATCACCGCCGTGGCGCCCAGCTCGCCGCTGACCGTGGTCACCAACCCGAAAGACCCGCGCCAGCCGGTACCGGCCAGCGACGGTGCCGATTACCTCAAGACCATCCCCGGTTTCTCGGCAATCCGCTCCGGCGGCACCAACGGTGACCCCGTGTTGCGCGGCATGTTCGGTTCGCGCCTGAACATCCTCACCAATGGCGGCGTGATGCTGGGCGCCTGCCCCAACCGCATGGATGCACCGACCTCGTACATATCACCCGAAACCTACGACCGCCTGACCGTGATCAAAGGCCCGCAAAGCGTGATCTGGGGCCCTGGCGGCTCGGCCGGTACCATCCTCTTCGAACGCGAACCGGAAAAATTCGGCACCTTGGGCAGCCGCGTCAACGCCAGCCTGCTGGCCGGCTCCAATGGCCGCTTCGACAAGGTACTGGACGCCGCCGCCGGCAACAGCCAGGCCTATGCCCGCTTCGTCGGCAACCAGTCGCGCTCGGACGACTACCATGACGGCAACGATGACACCGTGCCGTCGCGCTGGGACAAATGGAACGGCGATGTCACCCTCGGCTGGACCCCCGACCAGGACACCCTGCTGGAACTCACCGCCGGCAAGGGCGACGGCGAAGCACGCTATGCCGGGCGCGGCATGGACGGCTCGCAGTTCAAGCGTGAAAGCCTGGGGCTGCGGTTCGAGAAGTCCAACCTCGGCGACGTGCTCGACAAGGTCGAGGCGCAGGTCTACTACAACTACGCCGACCACGTGATGGACAACTACAGCCTGCGTACCCCCTCCGGCAGCGGCATGATGGGCATGCCCATGGTCAGCAATGTCGACCGCCGCACCATGGGCGCCCGGGTCAAGGCGACCTGGCGCTGGGCCGATGTGCAACTGGTCAGCGGCATCGATGCGCAGACCAACGAGCATCGCCAGCGCGGTGGCATGGGCGTCGATGCGCACAAGGGCCAGGCCTGGACCAAGGACGCCGACTTCCATAACTACGGTGCCTTCAGCGAGCTGACCTGGTACGTCAGCGACGCAGACCGGCTGATCAGCGGCGCCCGCCTGGACCGTGCCTCGGCCCGTGACTTCCGTAAAGGCAGCGCCACTGAAGGCGACACCCGCGCCGATACCCTGCCCAGCGGTTTCGTGCGCTATGAGCACGACCTGGCGGCCATTTCCGCCACCACCTACATCGGCCTGGGCCATGCCCAGCGCTTCCCCGACTACTGGGAGCTGTTCTCGCCCAAGCAAGCGCCGGCCGGTGCTGCCAACGCCTTCGACGGCATCAAGCCAGAGAAGACCACCCAGCTCGACTTCGGCATCCAGTACCGCGACGAACGCCTGGAGGCCTGGGCCTCGGGGTATGTCGGGCAGATCCGCGACTACATTCTGTTCGACTACCGCACCGGCATGATGGGCATGAGCACTTCCCAGGCCCAGAACATCGACGCGCGCATCATGGGCGGCGAATTGGGCGCGGCCTACAAGCTCAGCGAAAACTGGAAAGCCGACGCTACCCTGGCCTACGCTTGGGGCAAGAACAGCAGTGATGGCAAAGCGCTACCGCAAATGCCGCCCCTGGAGAGCCGCCTGGGCCTGACCTACAGCCGCGACGTCTGGAGTGTCGGTGCCCTGTGGCGGCTGGTGGCCGCGCAAAACCGCATCGCCGAGAACCAGGGCAATGTGGTGGGCAAGGACTACGACAAGAGCGCTGGCTTCGGCGTGTTCTCGCTCAATGGTGCCTACAAGGTGAACACCAACCTCAAGCTCAGCGCAGGGGTCGACAACCTGTTCGACAAAACCTACGCCGAGCACTTGAACCTGGCCGGGAACGCCGGGTTCGGCTACCCGGCCACAGACCCACAGCCGGTGAACGAGCCAGGCAGGACCTTCTGGACCAAGGTCGACTTCAGCTTCTGACAACAACAATGGGCGCGGCTGCGGTCGCGCCCCTCACCTGGTCAAACAGGAGGTTCCCATGCGCGGAACACGCATCTCTTTCTACAACCTGGCCTGGCGTTGGCATTTTTACGCGGGGCTGTTCGTCGCCCCGTTCATGATCCTGCTGGCGATCACCGGGATCATCTACCTGTTCAAACCGCAGCTCGACCCGCTGCTGTACCGTGACCTGATGGTGGTCGAAGCCGGCCATCATCGACAGCCTGCAGACACCCTGCTGGCCGAGGTGCGCAAGGCTTATCCACAAGGCCATGTCGGCCAGTACCTGCCGCCCCTGGATGCCGAGCGCAGCGCGCAGTTCGTGGTGCATGACGGCGGGCGCGAACTGAACGTGTTCGTCGACCCCTACAGTGGCAAGCTGCTCGGCGAGCAGGATGGCAAACAGAACCTGCAGGCGGTTGCCCGTGCCCTGCATGGCGAGCTGATGGTCGGCACAGTCGGTGATCGCCTGGTCGAGCTGGCGGCGGGCTGGGGCATCGTGCTGGTGGTGTCGGGCCTGTATCTGTGGTGGCCACGCGGGCGCAACAGCGCCGGCGTGCTGTGGCCGCGGTTTTCCGTACGCGGTCGGCTGTTGTGGCGTGACCTGCATGCGGTGACCGGGTTCTGGGGCTCGGCCCTGTTGCTGCTGATGTTGCTCAGTGGCATGACCTGGACGGGCATGTGGGGCAAGCAGTACGCCGACTTGTGGAACCGTTTCCCTGCCGCGATGTGGAACGACGTGCCCAAGTCCGACCAGCAGGCCCGCGAGCTCAACAGCGCCCATCGCCAGACCGTGCCCTGGGCGGTGGAGAACACCCCCATGCCGCAGTCCGGCGCCCATGCCGAACATGCCGGGCACCACATGATGTCGAACGCCCCGGCAGCGCCGCAAGTGAGCTTGCAGCAGGTCGAGGACATCGCCACTTCCCGTCAGGTCGAGCCGGGCTACAGCATTACCTTGCCGACCACGGCCGACGGCGTGTTCACCGTTGCGGTGTTCGCCGACGACCCACGCAACGACGCCACCCTGCATGTCGATCAGTACACCGGCAAGGTGCTGGCCGACGTGCGCTGGCAGGACTACAGCCCGGTCGCCCGGGCTACCGAGCTGGGCGTGATGCTGCATGAAGGCAAGATGTTCGGGGCGTTGAACCAGATCATCATCCTTGTGGTGTGCCTGATGATTCTGCTGGGGTCGGTCAGTGGCTTGGTGATGTGGTGGAAGCGCCGGCCAACGGGCGGGCTGGGTGTGCCGCCGCTGCGCCATGACCTGCCGCGCTGGAAGACGGCAGTCGGGGTGATGGTCGTGCTGGGGGTGATGTTCCCGCTGGTGGGGGTGTCGATGGTGGTGATGTGGCTGGTCGACAGCCTGGTGGTGCGCCGCCGGGTACTGGCCCAGGCTTGAGGCCTGCGGGGCCGCAAAGCGGCCCCCTGCTACCCATGAATCGTGTCGATCTGTCGCGCCCCGAATTGGGACGCCCGTGTTAGCCTACTTGGCTTTCACAAAAAAAGACTGACCCTCAATGGAATGCAGCCAATGACCCGGACCTCTTCCCCTCCCGCTGAAGAGCAGCATCTGCAGCGCAACCTGACCAACCGCCACATCCAGCTCATCGCCATCGGCGGCGCGATCGGCACCGGCCTGTTCATGGGCTCGGGCAAGACCATCAGCCTTGCCGGCCCATCGATCATCTTCGTCTACATGATCATCGGCTTCATGCTGTTCTTCGTCATGCGCGCCATGGGCGAACTGCTGCTGTCGAACCTCAACTACAAGTCGTTCATCGACTTCTCCGCCGACTTGCTGGGCCCTTGGGCCGGCTACTTCACCGGCTGGACCTACTGGTTCTGCTGGGTGGTCACCGGCATCGCCGATGTGGTGGCGATCGCCGCCTACACGCAATTCTGGTTCCCGGAACTGCCACAGTGGATACCCGCGCTGACCTGCGTGGCGGTGCTGCTGTCGTTGAACCTGGTGACCGTGAAGATGTTCGGCGAGCTCGAGTTCTGGTTCGCCCTGATCAAAATCGTCGCCATCCTCGGCCTGGTTGCCACCGGCCTGTACATGGTCATCAGCGGCTTCGAGTCGCCGAGCGGGCGCACCGCGCAGCTGGCCAACCTGTGGAACGACGGCGGCATGTTCCCCAATGGCCTGATGGGCTTCTTCGCCGGCTTCCAGATCGCCGTGTTCGCCTTCGTCGGTATCGAACTGGTCGGCACCACCGCCGCCGAAGCAAAAAACCCCGAACGCACCCTGCCCCGGGCAATCAACTCGATCCCGATCCGTATTATCGTGTTCTACGTGCTGGCACTGCTCGCGATCATGGCCGTGACCCCGTGGCGCGACGTGGTACCGGGCAAGAGCCCGTTCGTCGAACTGTTCGTCCTGGCCGGCCTGCCGGCAGCGGCCAGCATCATCAATTTCGTGGTACTGACCTCGGCGGCCTCGTCGGCCAACAGCGGCGTGTTTTCCACCAGCCGCATGCTCTACGGCCTGGCCCAGGAAGGTGACGCGCCGAAGGCACTGGAGAAACTGTCGCGCCGCGCAGTACCGGCCAACGGCCTGTACTTCTCCTGTACCTGCCTGTTGCTGGGCGCGGTGCTGATCTATCTGATTCCTGACGTAGTCGAGGCGTTTACCCTGATCACTACGGTTTCGGCGGTGCTGTTCATGTTCGTCTGGACGCTGATCCTGCTCTCGTACTTGAAGTACCGTAAAACCCGCGCAGCGCTGCACCAGGCATCGAAGTACAAGATGCCCGGCGGGCGCTTCATGTGCTACGTGTGCCTGGTGTTCTTCGCCTTCATTCTGGTGCTGCTGAGCCTTGAAGCAGACACCCGCTCCGCGCTTGTCGTCACGCCGATCTGGTTTGTGCTGTTGGCGGTCACCTATCAATCTGTGCGCAGTCAACGCCGTCCGCGGACGTCAGTTCGCAATACCTGATGAAGCACAGGGGCTGCTCTCGGCCCCTGTGCTTGCTCATGCTTAGCGACGCACGGCCATGGTGACCAGAATAGGGACTGACCAGGTGGAATTGTCGACGTCCAGAGCCTTCAGCTCTACCGTGCCGTTGTACCAACCCGCTGGAAGCTGAAGGTTGTCCTCGGCTTCGTAGGAGAGAATCAGCGTCATGGCCCCCCCACTGTCAGGGTGGCACAGCTGATAGCTGTTCATCGTCGTGGTCTGTGGACACCCCGAAATGTGTCGTAGTGCGCGGAAGTTGACGGGATGCTGCCGCCCGTCGGCGCCCTGCAACTTGACGGTTAATGTTGTGACACCTTGCCCACCGTAAACCAGAGAGATCGGGCCAACTTCCGTAGAAAGCGCCACTACGCCCACGCGACGCCTCGCATTACCGGCCGGGAGGGTAACCTGCGCAGCTTCCTGTGTGGACACGTAGATAAGTCGCTCACCGGCCAATGCTGGGCTATAGCTGCTGAGCCGACCAGCCTGCTCGCGCCAGAGCCTAGCCATGTCGGCCGTTTTCGCGTCACCAATAACGCGGCCGTCGACGCTAATGTCGGGCGTCGAATAATAAGGCCGGCTGTTGCCACAGAGGTTGGTGGTAAAGCCACCTCCGGCATTGAAGCCGTGTCTGTAGTTGTCCCCAGCGGCGGGGTATCAGTGGGCACCGCCAACGTTGTGGCCCATTTCGTGTTTGAACGGCGAAGTCCCATGGATGGAATTGACACTTGAATACCCAGGTCTGTAGGCCCAGCCGCCGGCGTCCCCGCCTACCGAGAAGCCGGCGTTGATGTCATGCCGGTAACTGGAGCGCAGCGCCGTCAGTCGCTGCTGCCACGTCGACAGCCCTGCGGTAGTCACCGGAATATCTTCTTGAGTGACGAGAATCCCCGCTAGGCGCAACTCGATGTTTCTGACTGCGGAATTGCGCAAGCTCAAATTGACCCACTCCATCTGGCCAAGCGCAAAAGCATATGGGTCGACTTCTCTTGCGGCCAATGCCTGGGTGGTGAAACCGACCAACGCGTCCACGTAAGTGACAGCACCGGGCGCCGGTAGCGCGGAGAGTCTTGTTTCTTGCGGCTTGTCCTCGACAGTGTCTAGCTGCAGTGGATCGAACTCGACATCAGGCGTGAAAGTTCGCTTGCCTGAGGCATCCACCTGCAGCAGCCCACGATTGCCTTCGCGGTCAACGAAGACGGTCACGGCGCCATCGGGTGCGCGGATCACCACCATGGCGCCGCTTACCCCCTGCTTGCCGAGAAGATTGCCGCTTTGCACGCTGTAACCGCTTGCCTGCTGCTGCAATGCGCCTGGCTCGAACCGGCTGTCTCCGGTCTGATCAGCGTAGACATCAGCGGAAACCGGCACTGGCGCCTCGACGCTTGAAACCTGTGCACAACCGGTAGTGGCGAGGACCCACGACAGCGCGCAAGTCCCTGCAATAACCTTGTAGAGGGGGTTCAGTGGCATAACTCAGAGCTCCTTCGTTGAGCACAGAATAAACACTGCCTCAGTGTGTAAGGCGTGCGCAAAATCGGCTACTGACAGAATTATCAGGTCCTCGGCAACAACGCCCCAACTTGAAGCATGCTCTGCACCGCCTTCCCATCGCAGTGCACAGCCACCCCGATCTACCACTGTAAACCCCGTTCCAGAGCCACCCGATGGTTCGGCACACCCCTTGCAAAGCCCCTCCCGCTTGGCCAACACCAAAAAAACCAGCGGAGAGAGCACATGAAGCGTCGCAGTCTGATCAAGGCCTTTACCCTCAGCGCATCGATTGCGGCGATGGGCCTGAGCTGGAGTATCCAGGCCGCCGAGACCATCAAGGTCGGCATCCTGCATTCGCTGTCGGGGACCATGGCCATTTCCGAAACATCGCTCAAGGACATGGCGCTGATGACCATCGACGAGATCAACGCCAAGGGTGGCGTGAATGGCAAGATGCTCGAACCGGTGGTGGTCGACCCGGCATCCAACTGGCCGCTGTTCGCCGAGAAAAGCCGCCAGCTGCTCACCCAGGACAAGGTCGCGGTGGTGTTCGGCTGCTGGACGTCGGTGTCGCGCAAGTCGGTACTGCCGGTGTTCGAAGAGCTCAACGGCCTGCTGTTCTACCCCGTGCAATATGAAGGCGAAGAGATGTCGCCGAACGTCTTCTACACCGGCGCCGCGCCCAACCAGCAGGCCATCCCGGCTGTGGAGTACGTGATGAGTGAAGAAGGCGGCAGCGCCAAGCGCTTCTTCCTGCTGGGCACCGATTACGTCTACCCGCGCACCACCAACAAGATCCTGCGCGCCTTCCTGCACAGCAAAGGCGTGGCCGACAAGGACATCGAAGAGGTCTACACCCCGTTCGGCCATGCCGATTACCAGACCATCGTCGCCAACATCAAGAAGTTCTCTGCCGGCGGCAAAACTGCTGTCATATCCACCGTCAACGGCGACTCCAACGTGCCGTTCTACAAAGAGCTGGCCAACCAGGGCCTGAAGGCCACCGACGTGCCAGTGGTAGCCTTCTCGGTGGGTGAAGAAGAACTGCGTGGCATCGACACCAAGCCGTTGGTGGGCCACCTGGCGGCGTGGAACTACTTCGAATCGGTGGATAACCCGGTGAACCAGAAGTTCGTCGCCGACTGGAAGGCCTACGCCAAGGCCAAGAACCTGCCCGGCGCTGACAAGGCGGTGACCAACGACCCGATGGAAGCCACCTATGTGGGTATCCACATGTGGGCGCAGGCGGCGGAAAAAGCCAAGTCCACCGAGGTCGACAAAGTGCGCGAAGCCTTGGCTGGGCAGAGCTTCAAGGCACCGTCCGGCTTCACCCTGACCATGGACAAGACCAACCACCACCTGCACAAGCCGGTGATGATCGGCGAGATCCAGGATGACGGGCAGTTCAGCGTGGTCTGGGAGACCGAGCAGCCACTGCGGGCACAGCCTTGGAGCCCGTTCATTCCGGGTAACGACAAGCGCCCTGATTACGCAGTGAAAGGTAACTGAGTGCACTGGGGCCGCTATGCGGCCCAATCGCGAGCAAGCTCGCTCCTACACATGCGGTGCCTGCCCTGTAGGAGCGAGCTTGCTCGCGATGAATCCACCGCCGATTTCCAGGATTGCCCGCATGCTCAGACTCCTGCTCACCCTGCTCCTTATGCTGCCCCTGGCAACCCAGGCCAGCGAGGGCGAATTCTTCCTCAGCGCCAAGCCCGCCGAACAGGCTCGCCTGCTCGAAGGCTGGGCGGCGCAACCCGATGCCGCGCGCCTGGCGCTGCTGGCAAACCTGCGCCAAGGCCGCATCGCCGAAGGCGACACCCGCAAGGTGCGCCTGAACAACCGTCTGCGTGGCCTGATCGACAACGCCCTGGCCAGCCACCAGTTGCTCAGCGACAACAACGACGCGCGCCTGGCCGCCGCCCAGCAACTGCAGAAGAGCGCGCAACCGGCGCAGATGGCCTTCCTCGACCGGCGCTTCGCCAACGAAGCGGACCCTGCGGTACACGCCGCCCTCGGCCTTGCCCTGGCCAACCTGCAGTTGGGCGCCGGCGAGCCTGCGGTACGCCTGGCCGCCGTGCGCCTGCTCGGCGAGACCGGCGACCCGGTCGCCCGCACCCGCCTGGAGGCGCTGCTGCAGCCCGGCGTCGAAAGCGATGCCGGCGTGCGTACCGCTGCCGAAACCAGCCTGGCCCAGGTCAAACGCAAGCTGCTGGTCGGCGAGCTGCTGGGCCAGGCTTTCAGCGGTCTGTCACTGGGGTCGATCCTGCTGCTGGCGGCGCTGGGCCTGGCGATCACCTTCGGCCTGCTCGGGGTGATCAACATGGCCCACGGTGAAATGCTGATGCTCGGTGCCTACAGCACCTACATGGTCCAGGTACTGCTGCAACGCTACGCCCCGGGCGCCATCGAGTTCTACCCGCTGATCGCCCTGCCGGTGGCGTTCGCCGTCAGCGCCGGGGTCGGCATGGCGCTGGAGCGCACGGTGATCCGCCACCTGTACGGCCGCCCGCTGGAAACCCTGCTGGCGACCTGGGGTATCAGCCTGATCCTGATCCAGGCCATCCGCCTGATCTTCGGCGCGCAGAACGTCGAAGTCAGCAACCCGGCGTGGCTGTCCGGTGGTGTCCAACTGCTGCCAAACCTGGTGTTGCCGTACAACCGCCTGGTGATCATCGGCTTCGCCCTCGCCGTGGTACTGCTGACCTGGCTGCTGCTCAACCGCACGCGGCTCGGCCTGAACGTGCGCGCGGTGACGCAGAACCGCAACATGGCCGCCTGCTGTGGCGTGTCCACCGGGCGCGTCGACATGCTCGCCTTCGGCCTCGGCTCCGGTATCGCCGGGCTCGGTGGCGTGGCCCTGAGCCAGGTCGGCAACGTCGGCCCGGACCTGGGCCAAAGCTACATCATCGACTCGTTCCTGGTGGTGGTACTCGGCGGTGTCGGGCAACTGGCCGGCAGCCTCTGGGCCGCCTTCGGCCTAGGCATCGCCAACAAGCTGCTGGAGCCGCAGATCGGCGCGGTGCTTGGCAAGATCCTCATCCTTGCGTTGATCATTCTGTTCATCCAGAAGCGCCCGCAAGGCCTGTTCGCCCTCAAGGGACGGGTAATCGACTGATGAACCAGCCACTGCTTGTCACCGCTTCGCAAAAAGCCGGGCCGCGCCTGTCGCTGGCCATCGGCGCAGTCGTCGTACTGTTGCTGCTGGCCCTGCCACTGCTGTCGTTGCTGCCGGCCGACCATGCCCTGCAGGTCTCGGCCTACACGCTGACATTGGTCGGCAAGATACTCTGCTACGCCATCGTCGCCCTGGCCCTGGACCTGGTCTGGGGCTATGCCGGGCTGCTGTCGCTCGGCCACGGGCTGTTCTTCGCCCTCGGCGGCTACGCCATGGGCATGTACCTGATGCGCCAGGCCGCCGGCGATGGCCTGCCGGGTTTCATGACCTTCCTGTCGTGGACCGAGCTGCCCTGGTACTGGGCCGGCACCCAGCATTTTGCCTGGGCCCTGTGCCTGGTGGTGCTGGCGCCTGGGCTGCTGGCGCTGGTGTTCGGCTTTTTCGCCTTCCGCTCGCGGATCAAGGGCGTTTACTTCTCGATCATGACCCAGGCCCTGACCTTTGCCGGCATGCTGCTGTTCTTTCGCAACGAGACCGGGTTTGGCGGCAACAACGGCTTTACCAGCTTCCGCACCATTCTGGGCTTTGACATTGCCGCGCAAGGCACACGGGCCGTGCTGTTTCTGCTGACTGTCGGCCTGTTGCTGGCCAGCCTGTACCTGTGCTGGCGCCTGACCACCAGCAAGTTCGGCCGGCTGCTCACTGCCGTGCGCGACGCCGAGAACCGCCTGATGTTCTGCGGTTACGACCCGCGCGGCTTCAAACTGCTGGTGTGGGTGCTGAGCGCCGTGCTGTGCGGCCTGGCCGGCGCACTGTATGTGCCCCAGGTGGGCATCATCAACCCCAGCGAAATGTCGCCGACCAATTCCATCGAAGCCGCTGTCTGGGTCGCCCTGGGCGGGCGTGGCACGTTGATTGGCCCGCTGCTGGGCGCAGGCCTGGTCAATGGCATGAAGAGCTGGTTCACCGTGGCGTTCCCCGAGTACTGGCTGTTCTTCCTCGGTGCGCTGTTCATTCTGGTCACCCTGTACCTGCCCAAGGGCGTGGTGGGCCTGCTGAAGAAAAGGAGCCAGCCATGAGAGGCGTGCCCCCGGTTCATCCCGAGTTCATGCTGGAGCCGGTGTTCGACACCCTTGGCGCCAGCCGCGACGCCATCGGCCTCGGCCAGAGCCGCAAGGCCGGCCTCGACACCCGTCACGGCACGGTGCTGAGCCTGGAAGACATCAGCGTCAGCTTCGATGGGTTCAAGGCGCTGAATGGCTTGAACCTGTACATCGGCGTCGGCGAGCTACGTTGCATCATCGGCCCCAACGGCGCCGGCAAGACCACGATGATGGACGTGATCACCGGCAAGACCCGCCCCGACAGCGGCAGCGCCTTTTTCGGCGACACCCTCGACCTGACCCGCATGAGCGAATACCAGATCGCCCAGGCCGGGGTCGGCCGCAAGTTCCAGAAGCCCACGGTGTTCGAGGCGCTGACGGTGTTCGAGAACCTGGAGCTGGCGCTGAAGGCCGACAAGTCGGTGTGGGCCAGCCTGGCCGCGCGCTTGAGCGGCGAGCAACGACAGCGTATCGAACACGTGCTGACCACCCTGCGCCTGCTACCGCTGGCGCAGCGCCAGGCAGGGTTGCTGTCCCACGGCCAGAAGCAGTTTCTGGAGATCGGCATGCTGCTGGTACAGGAGCCGCAACTGCTGCTGCTCGACGAGCCGGTGGCGGGCATGACCGATGCCGAAACCGAGTTCACCGCAGAGCTGTTCAAGGGGCTGGCCGGCACGCATTCGCTGATGGTGGTGGAGCACGACATGGGGTTTGTCGGCAGCATTGCCGACCATGTGACGGTGCTGCACCAAGGCAGCGTGCTGGCGGAGGGCTCGCTGGCGCAGGTGCAGGCGGATGAGCGGGTGGTCGAGGTTTATCTGGGCCGATGATCCTCACAGCCAGCGCAAAAACTTCCAGGGACATGACATGCTGAAAATCGACACACTGCACCAATACTACGGCGGCAGCCACATCCTGCGCGGCCTGTCCTTCGAGGCCAAGGTCGGCGAGGTCACGTGCCTGCTGGGCCGCAACGGCGTGGGCAAGACCACCCTGCTGCGCTGCCTGATGGGCCTGGTCGCAGCCCGCGAAGGCAGCGTCGAATGGGAAGGCAAGCCGATCACCGCGCTCAAGCCCCAGCAACGGGTGCAGGCCGGCATCGCCTACGTGCCCCAGGGCCGCGAAATCTTCGCGCGGCTGACCGTGGAGGAGAACCTGTTGATGGGCCTGTCGCGCTTCCCCGCCCGCGAGGCCCGTGAAGTGCCCGCCTTCATCTACGAACTGTTCCCGGTACTGGAACAGATGAAACAGCGCCGCGGCGGCGACCTGTCCGGCGGCCAGCAACAGCAGTTGGCCATTGGCCGCGCCTTGGCCAGCCGCCCGCGTCTGCTGATACTCGACGAGCCCACCGAAGGTATCCAGCCTTCGGTGATCAAGGAAATCGGCGCGGTCATCCGACGCCTGGCCCAGCGCGGCGACATGGCCATCCTGCTGGTGGAGCAGTTCTACGACTTCGCCGAAGAACTGGCCGACCAGTACCTGGTGATGGCCCGCGGCGAGATCATCCAGCGCGGGCTGGGGGCAAACATGCAGGCAGAAGGTGTACGCGGGCTGGTAACCATTTAATCTGCACCGATCGACCTTGTGAGACGCTGCAATGAGCCACGAAATCCGCGACGCCTTGCCCGCCGATGTGCCGGGCATCCTCGACATCTACAACGACGCCGTGCGCAACACCACGGCGATCTGGAACGAAACACCCGTCGACCTGGGCAACCGCCAGGCCTGGTTCGAGGCCCGTGCGCAGCAGGGCTACCCGATTCTGGTGGCGGTGGATGAGAGCGGCGTGCTGGGTTATGCGTCGTTTGGTGACTGGCGGCCGTTCGAGGGCTTTCGCAATACCGTGGAACATTCGGTGTACATCCGTGGCGACCAGCGCGGCAAGGGCCTGGGGCCATTGTTGATGAGCGCATTGGTGGAACGCGCGCGGGGTTGCGGCAAGCACGTGATGGTGGCGGCCATCGAGAGCGGCAACGCGGCGTCGGTACGCCTGCATGAGCGGCTGGGGTTCGTGGTGACCGGGCAGATGCCGCAGGTGGGGGTGAAGTTCGGCCGCTGGCTGGACCTGACGTTCATGCAGCTGATGCTGAACCCGGGGGCTGAGCCGGCCTGAACGTGAGGGTGCCGGTGTGGGCCCCTTCGCGGGGCCCGCACTGGCCTCATCCCAGCTGGGTGAACCTGCCCAAGCGTTGTTTCAGCATGTTGTTCTCACTGCGCAGTTGCTGCACTTCCTGCAACAGCTCCAGCGCCAGCGCCACGCCTTCCCACTCCAGTTCCAGCTCCTGGTGCAGCTTCGCCGCGCGCTTGGCCAAAAGCGGCGCCTGATCGTCGAACAACCAGTCCTCAGGCGTTCGCCCAGAGGGTTCGACGATGCCGTGCTCGACTATTTCGATCACGTAGTCCGCCGTAATGTCGGCTTCCTGGCAGAGGGTGCGCATGTCCAGTTGAACGATCAGGGTGCTGCTCATGATCACTTACTCCATTGTGCCCTCGGGTTGAACGCGGCCTTCTCGGAAAGCTTGGCCCACAGTTCACGGGTCGACTCGTCGGATGCAGTCGGCATGACCACCTTGAGCTGCGCATAGAGGTTGCCGCGCTCGCCCTGCTTGTTGGCCAGGCCTTTGCCCGGTACGCGCAGGCGCTGGCCGCTCTGGCTGTCGGGGCGGATGGTCAGGTTGATCTTGCCGTCCAGGGTCGGCACCGCCACCTTGGCGCCCAGTGCCGCCTCCCACGGTGCCAGTGGCACAGTGATGATCAGGTCATGGCCTTCGACATCGAACAGCGGGTGCGGTGCCATGCGGATGGTCAGGAACAGGTCGCCGTTGGGCCCGCCGCCACTGCCCGGCGCACCCTGGCCCTTGAGGCGGATGCGCTCGCCGTCGGTCACCCCGGCGGGGATCTTGACGTTCAGGGTCTTGGTGGTGAACCCGGTGCGCTGCCCGGCGGCATTGGTCTGCGGCACCTGGAAGCTGATCTGCTTGGACTCCTTGCTCAGGGTCTCCTCAAGGAATACCGCCAGTTCCAACTCCACGTCCTGCCCTCGCCTGCCTGCGCTGCGCTGCTGCCGGGCGCCGCCAAAGGGGTTGCCCCCCCGCGCGCCAAAAATCGAGCTGAAGAAGTCGGAAAAGTCGCCGCCTTCGAAACCACCGCCCGCACCACCGCCGCGGTTTTCCCAGCCCGGAGGCGCCTGGAACGGCCGGCCATGCTGGCCACCGTACTTGCGGATCTCGTCGAATTCGGCACGTTTCTGCGCGTCACCGAGCACTTCATAGGCCTCGTTGGCCTCTTTGAACTTGTCCTCGGCGTCGCGCTCCTTGCTGACATCGGGGTGATACTTGCGTGCCAGCTTGCGGTAGGCGGCCTTGATCGCCTTTTCGTCCGCCGTGGGCTCTACGCCAAGTATCTTGTAATAGTCTTTGAAGTCCATTTATGGATCACCAATGTGAATTTGCGTGTTGCAACTGAAGATAGGGGTCAAGCATAGCCTTTCAAGGGCCGCTTGGGATTGCTGTATGGCAGACGACTGGTCTTGATTCTGTTGCCAACTGGCATAAACTGCGCGGCCGTTTTGCCTCCGGAAACCTTTTTCCCATGTCTGACGTATCCCCGGCCCGTGCCCTTGGCATCGACTTTGGCACCTCCAACTCCACGGTCGGCTGGCACCGCCCTGGCCTCGAGTCGCTGATTGCCCTGGAAGACGGCAAGATCACCCTGCCTTCGGTGGTCTTCTTCAACATCGAGGAGCGTCGCCCGGTGTATGGACGCCTGGCGCTGCACGAGTACCTGGAAGGCTACGAAGGCCGCCTGATGCGCTCGCTCAAGAGCCTGCTCGGCTCCAAGCTGATCAAGCACGACACCAGCGTGCTGGGCAGCGCCCTGCCGTTCAAGGACTTGCTGGGCATGTTCATCGGCGAACTGAAAAAGCGCGCCGAAACCGCCGCCGAGCGCAGCTTCGACCAGGTCGTGCTGGGCCGCCCGGTGTTCTTCGTCGATGAAGACCCGGCCGCCGACCAGGAAGCCGAAGACACCCTGGCCGACGTGGCGCGTAAGATCGGCTTCAAGGACGTGTCGTTCCAGTACGAACCGATTGCCGCAGCCTTCGACTACGAGTCGAGCATCAGCCGTGAAGAGCTGGTACTGATCGTCGATATCGGCGGGGGTACCTCCGACTTTACCCTGATCCGCCTGTCGCCCGAGCGCCACCTGGTGGCCGAACGCCAAAGCGATATCCTTGCCACCGGTGGCGTGCACATCGGCGGTACCGATTTCGACAAGCAGCTGAGCCTGCAGGGCGTGATGCCGTTGTTCGGCTATGGCAGCCGGATGAAGAGCGGTGCGTTGATGCCGACCAGCTACCACCTCAACCTGGCCACCTGGCACACCATCAACGCCTTGTACTCGCAGAAGTCGCAGCTGGCCCTGGGCAACATGCGTTACGACATCGAGGACACCCTCGGTATCGACCGCCTGTTCCAGCTGATCGAACAGCGCGCCGGCCACTGGCTGGCGATGGAAGTGGAAGCCAGCAAGATCGAGCTGACCGAACAGGACAGCCGCCGCATCGACTTGCGCCGTGTCGAGCCTGAACTGACCGCCGAGCTGACCCGTGCGGTGTTCGAAGAAGCGATCGATAGCCTGCTGGAGCGCGTGCGCGGCAGTGTCAGCGAGCTGCTGAACAAGGCCGGGGTAAGCGAAGGGCAAGTGGATACGGTGTTCTTTACCGGGGGTTCCAGCGGCATTCCGGCGCTGCGTAACAGCGTGGCGGCGATGTTGCCCAATGCACGGCATGTGGAAGGCAACATCTTCGGCAGTATTGGCAGCGGGCTGGCGATCGAGGCACGCAAGCGCTACGGCGTTGTCTGAACGATCTTGGGGCCGCAAAGCGGCCCCAAGATCTCAGCTCAAACCAGTTCCACTCGCTTCAGCTCACTCTTCAGATACGCATAGTAGATCGGCCCCGCCACCACCCCCGGCAAGCCGAATGCCGCCTCGAACACCAGCATCGCCAGCAGCAGCTCCCACGACTTGGCACTGATCTGTCCCCCCACGATCCGCGCGTTGAGGAAGTACTCGACCTTGTGGATGACGATCAGATACCCCAACGCCGCCAGCGCCACCCAGATCGACAATGACAACCCGACGATGGTGATCAGGGTGTTGGACATCAGGTTGCCGATCACCGGCAGCAGCCCAAGCAGGAAGGTCAGCACGATCAGCGTCTTGGTCAGCGGCAGATGCACACCGAACATCGGCAGCACCACGGCCAGGAAGATGCCGGTGAAGGTGGTGTTGAGCAGCGAAATCTTGATCTGCGCAAAAACAATGTTGCGAAACGCCTGCACCAGCAGGCTCAAGCGGTCGAACAGGGCTGCGGCCAACGGCTTGCGCCGAGAGATGTCGGGTATACGCTGCAAGGCCACGATGGCGCCGAGGATCATGCCGATCAGCAAGGTGACGAACATGTGCGCCATGCCCTTGCCTACCAGTTGCAGCTCGCCCAGGTGGCTTTTGAGCCAGTCGCCGATGGCCACCTTGAACTCGGCGGCACTGGCCGGCAGGTAGCCTTCGATGAACGGCGGCAGCTGCCCACGGGCCCGCTCGACCAGGGCCATGAACTTGTCCAGCGAGGCCCCGGGGTTCTCCGCCTCGTGCAGCAGGAAGCTGAATGCGCCGGCGATCAGCAAGGTCAGGGTAGTGACCACCAACGTGCCGAGCAGGGCCACGGCCAGCCAGCGGGCGCGCTGCCCGGCAATCAGTGGCTGCAACCGCGGCGTCAGCATGTTGACCAGTTCGAACACCAGCAAACCGGCAAGCAGGCTCGGCAGCAACTTCAGGGGCAGCGCCAGCAACAGGCCGGCAACCACGATGATCCAGCTGGCCAGGGTGATCTGGCGGGGGGTGAAGGTCATACAGCCTCAGGGGCAGACAACGGAAAAGACCCGCAGTCTGCCAGCCTTCGCCCTACAGGCATAGGCGCAGGTCATTTCTTCTTCAGGCAGTCGCTCATGTACGCCTTGCGCTCGTCACCCTTGAGTGCCTTGGTGCTGGCGTCGGCGTTGCAGGTCTTCATCTTTTCCTGCTGGGTGGCCGGTACGCTCTTCTTCAGGCAGTTGCTCATGAACGCCTTGCGTTCATCGCCCTTGAGCGCCTTGGCGCTGGCGTCGGCATTGCACGAGGTCATCTTTTCCTGTTGCGCAGTGGCGGCGAACCCCTGTGCGCTGAACAATACAGCCAACACCAGCAATGGCATTTGCAGCAGCTTCATGGAGTGGTCTCCTTGTCTCCGCGCCCGATGCACGGTGGTGCCACTGAGTGTAGACAAGATTTTTTACACTCATTTCAGCCGCCAGCCCTCACCTGACGCCGGTACTGCTCCGGCGTGCAATGGGCCTGGCGCTGGAACATGGCGATGAAGGCCGAGGCGCTGCTGTAGCCGAGGTCGAAGGCAATGGCCTGAATCGGCAAGCCTGCCTCCAGCATCTCGATGGCACGCAGAAAGCGCAGGCGCAGGCGCCACTCGCCAAAACCGATGCCCAGTTCGCGGATGAACTGGCGGGCCAGGGTACGTTCGCTGACATGCACCTGCCGCGCCCAATCAGCCAGCGGGCGATTGTCGCCCGGGGCATGGCTCAAGCCATCGAGCACCTGGCCCAGGCCCTCGCTACGGGCGAAGGGCAGGTAGCAGGTCTGAGTCGGCGCCAGCAGCAACTGGTCGAGCAGCACCTGCACCAGGCGCTGGTCGCGTTCGTCCTGCGCCACGTTCAGGCCGCGCCGGGCGAAGTCGCCGAGGATGGCCTTGAGGATGTCGCTGATGACCAGGCTGCACGGCTGCTGCGGCAACCCGGCACACAAGCTGCGGTCCAGGTAGAGCGAGCGGTAGACGATGGCCTGGGGGTTGTAACAGCCATGCTCGATGCCCGGTGGCACCCAGACGGCGTAGTGCGGCGGCGAGAGGAAGCGCTGGCCTTCGACATCCAGGTGCATGACACCGTGCGCCGCGTAGTTCAGCTGGCCCCAGGCGTGGCGATGGGGGGCGCTGTGGGTATCGGCGCCGAACTCGTCGTGGCGCAAGTACACCGGCGCCGGGAGCCGGTCGAAACCGGGGATGTCGAGGTATTTGCGCGGCATGCTGTCTGCTTCGAAGGGCGGATTGTCTGGATACAAGTATAGGCTTGCGGACAGACAACTCATAATACCGGGCAACCTGGGCCTGCTACGCAGCAGCCCCAAAATTCCTGGTCTCACCCAGAGTTGCACGTTTATGAATTACCTGTTCCCCCTCACCGCCATCCTTATCTGGGCCGGCAACACCGTGGTCACCAAGCTGTCGGCCGGTGCCATCCACCCCGCCGAGATCGGCTTCTACCGCTGGCTGCTGGCCGGCCTGCTGTTCACCCCCTTCTTGCTGCCCGCCGTGTGGCGCAACCGTGCAGCCATCCGCCCGCACCTGGGCAAGGTGTTCGTCCTCGGCGTGCTGGGCATGGCCTTGTACCAGAGCCTGGCGTACTTCGCCGCCAGCATCACCAGCGCCACCAACATGGGCATCATCCTCTCGCTGATGCCGTTGATGTCGCTGGCGCTGTCGATTGCCTGGCTCGGCCAGCGCCTGACCTTCGGCGCCCTGGTCGGCGCCCTGGTGTCGTTTTTCGGCGTGCTTGAAGTGGTCAGCGCAGGCCAACCCGGGGCCTTGCTGGAACAGGGCCTGAACAGCGGCGACCTGCTGATGCTGGTGGCCACCCTGGCCTATGCGCTGTACAGCTTCCTGCTGAAAAAATGGCAGTTGCGCCTGCCGCCCTTGCAGTTGCTGTACCTGCAGGTGCTGGTGGCCATCGTCGTGTTGCTGCCGCTGTTCCTGCTGTCGGACAAGACCGGCCTGAATGCCCACAACGTCGGCCTGGTGCTGTACGCCTGCGTGCTGGCCTCGATGATCGCCCCGCTGGTGTGGATGCAGGCCGTGCACCGCCTGGGCCCAAGCCGCACCACGCTGTTCTTCAACCTGCTGCCCTTGGTCACCGCGCTGATCGCCGCTGGGGTACTCGATGAACAGCTGGCCAGCTACCACCTGGTCGGCGGCTTGTTGACCCTGCTGGGGGTGATCTTGGCCGAGCGCTGGACCACACCCGTACGCCGCAGCGTTACAGCCCCGCAGCCTTGAGCCGGGCGGCGTGCTCGGTGAACAGGCGCACCGGCTCGGCGCCCTTGCCCACGGCGCCGAGCGACTGGTTGACGATGTCCAGGTGGTCGAGCGGGTAGTCGTCGCCGATCACCTGCCCCAGGTGCGAGCTGAAGCGCCCGACCATGCCATCGCAATGGCCCTTTTCCTTGACGAAACTGCGGGCGAAAAGGCGGCAGAAGCGGTTGCTGCCGTCAAAGCGGTTGCGCCCCTGGTCGGTCAGGCCGGGCTGCAAGGTGCCTGACCAGGAGTAGTAGCGCACGCCATTGACCTCTGCCGGCCCTTCGCCGCCCCAGGTGTCGGGCAGGCCCTGTGGATAAGCCTGGTTGAACAGCGCCACCCCGGCACTGGTCAGCGCCTGGTGCGAGGCGTGCACGTCGATGGGCAATGGCTCGCGGCGCCAGCCGGTTTCCAGCCACACCAGCAGCACCGCCAGGCCGTGCAGCGCGCCCTTGAGGATACGCCCCTGGGGCGAGTCGCCCGGCGCCGTACGGTGCAGGTGGTCGGCCAGTTCCGAGCCATGGTTGGGCCCCGCCACGGACGTCACCGAAGCCACCCGCTCAGGCCGTTTGGCCGCAGCATAGCGCGCGTCCAAGGCGCCCTGGCTGTGGCCAATCAGGTTGACCTTGTCGGCACCGGTGCGCTGGCAGATGGCTTCGATGATCGCCAGCAGCTGCTCACCCCGCACCTCACTGGCGTGCAGCGGCGAGACTTGCACGGGGAACACCTGCGCCCCGCCCTTGCGCAGGGCCGGCACGATGCCGAACCAGTAGGGGTAGAGCAGCACCCGGACGAAACCGAGCATGCCCGGCACCAGCACCAGTGGGTATCGCGTGGCCAATTCCTGCGGCATAGCCCCTGCCCCTTTGCGTGGTCGACCGGCCAACACTACAGCGGCCTGGATGACCATCGCAATCGAACTCCTGGCGCGCCGTGCGGTTCCAAACCAAACAGACCCTGAGCAAGGAGCGGGACCATGTACAAACAGACCCTGGCAATCCTTCTGGCCAGCGCAACACTTGCCGCTTGCGGCAGCCGCCCGGAGAACCCGGTGGACTACGTCACCTACCGTGACGAGCCGCTGGTCAAGCAGGTGGAGCACGGCATGACCATGCAGAAAGTCATCGCCATTGGTGGCAGCCCATCCAATGCGATCGACCTGCCCCACGGCGGCACCTGCAACGACTACATCCTCAACCGCGACGGCAAGCAACAGGCGTACTACGTGCGCTTCGACGCCACCGGCCATGTCGATGCCAAGGGCTTCAAGACTTGCAAGCAACGAGAAGAGGACAGCGAAGCCGTACCCGGCGCGTGAGCCTACGCAACACCTTGACCACCCGTCCTGATCTTTTTGGAGATAACCATGAGCAACGTTGAACTGACCGATGTGCAAACCCTGCGCGAACGTGCCCGCCAGCACGTCGAGCAAGGCGCCGTGACCGAGGGCTACCATGCCGACCGCCAAGAGATCCTGCGCCTGCTCAACGAGTCGCTGGCCACCGAACTGGTCTGCGTGCTGCGCTACAAACGCCACTACTTCATGGCCAGCGGGATCAAGGCGAGCGTGGCGGCCGAAGAGTTTCTTGAGCATGCCAACCAGGAAGCCGAGCACGCCGACAAGCTGGCCGAGCGGATCGTGCAGCTGGGCGGCGAACCGGACTTCAACCCGGACAACCTGACCAAGAACTCCCATGCCCAATATGTGGCGGGCAATAACCTCAAAGAAATGGTGCTGGAAGACCTGGTGGCCGAGCGGATTGCGATCGACAGCTACCGCGAGATCATTCAGTACATTGGTGACAAGGACCCGACCACGCGGCGCATCTTCGAAGACATCCTGGCGCAGGAAGAAGAGCACGCGGACGATATGTCCGATCTGTTGCAAGGTTTGTAATCGAAAGGGGGCTGCCCTGCAGCCCCTTACATTATTTCTTGCCTTTGACCGCCGCCGGCGCCTTGCCCGCCTTCATCTGCTGCAACAACGGCGTGCACTGGTTAGGTTCGTCCCCACTGCTAGGCGCAATCAGTGCCAGCAGCCCCGCCGCAGGCCCCGCAACCACCCCCAAGGCCACCATCCCCGCCCCGCGCAAGGCCAGCGGCACCGCCTGCACACCCGCACTCGGCTTGGCAAACGGCCCGCGTACATACAGCGGCGAACGCAGCGAGAACAGCCGCAGCCCCTTCGACTCCGGGGTCACCTTCAGGTCCAACTGCTCACTGGCAAAATTCGCCGTGCCGTTGATGTAGATGATCGCGTTCTCGGTATCGAAGATGAACAGGCGTGTGCTCGCCAGCCCATCCTTGATCCCGACATCGGCCGCCGCGCAGTTGATCTGCACATCCTCGTCCCCGAACAACTTGCCAACCACGTAGTTGCCTACGTTGAGGCCGGCAATTTCCATCAGGCTGCGGCTGATCGCGCCATCGTTGATCAGCATGCGCAGGTCGCCATTGGCCGTGCCCAGCAGCGCCGCCACCGAGTTGCCGCGGCCGGTGATGTCGGCATCGCCGTTGAGTTCGCCGAAGCTGGTCTGCATCGGCGCGAAGGTGGGGAACAGTT
The DNA here is from genome assembly GCF_028682155.1 of Pseudomonas sp. 39004. Lineage (NCBI taxonomy): Bacteria > Pseudomonadati > Pseudomonadota > Gammaproteobacteria > Pseudomonadales > Pseudomonadaceae > Pseudomonas > Pseudomonas sp. 39004. The sequence continues at coordinate 51,670 of NZ_JANIAG010000004.1, read as the reverse complement.
GCTTGAGCTTGAAGCCCCGCGCGGTCAACTGCGCCCGCCCCTGCAACGGTACGCTGCGGCCATCGAGGCGGATCCTGGAGGCCAGGTTGCCACCGGCCACGCCAAAGCGCAGCGGCTCCAGGCGCAGCAGGCCGTCTTCGAGGATCACGTGGGCAGACAGGTCGTTGAACGGCAATTGCTCGCTGTGGACGATGCGCTTGCCGGCAAACTCGACGTCGGCGTCCATGGCGCGCCAACGTTCGGTGCGGAACTCCTCGACCGGCAATACCTTGCCCGTCGGCTGCTTGCTGGCGCCCCCGCGAGCCTTCTGCTCGGCGTTGGAGTCGGCACCGATCAGCGGCGCGAGGTCCTTGAACAGCAGCTGGTTGGAGACCAGCTTGCCGGAGAGCTTGGGCCGCGGCTGGCTGGCCACGAAGGCCAGGTCGCCGTGGATGTCGCTGTCGCCGATCTTGCCGTTGAACCCCTGGTAATTGAAGGTCGCACCTTGCGCGGCATGCAGGTTGGCAGTGAGGTGGCCATCAGTGGCGTAGGCCGGGGTGTCCGGCAGGGTCACGCCGGTCAGCGGGTAGAGGTTGCCCAGGCTCTTGCCGGACAGGCGCAGGCGCAGGTCCAGGGCGCCCAGGTTACGCGGGTCGGTCAGGGTGCCGGCGAGCACCACGTGGGTGTCGGCGATGCGCACGTCAGCCTGCAACGGGAACGGCTGGCTGGCGTCCTGCAGCGCCAGCAGGCCACCGATCTTGCCGGTGCCGGCCACCGGCTGCCCTTTGTAGCGGCCCTGGGCCTTGAGGCCGAAGGCATAGTCCTGGGCGCCCGCCGTTTTCTCGGCCCGCGCCTTGCCGACGATGTCGCTGTAGGGTATCGGCTTGCCCAGCGGGTCGATTTGTATCTTCATGCTGGTCTTCAGGGTCTGATCATCAAGGCTGACATTGCCCTGGTCAAAACCGATGGCACCGATGTCCAGCTGCCATTTCGAGGGTTCTGCGTTTTCATCCTTGGGGCCGAAGTCGAAGGTCCAGTTGGCGCGGCCATCGGCCAGTCGAGTCAGGCTGGCGGTGGGCTTGGTCAGGTTGATGCGCGGGATGACGATCTGCTGGAACACCAGCGGCAGCGGCGCCAGGCGGAACTCGACACGCTCGAGGCCGACCATTTTCGGCTCCTTGAGCCAGTCGGGGTTGCCCAGGGTCAGGTCCTCGGCAATGAAGTGCGGCCACGGCACCCACGCCCGCCAACCGCCTTCTTCAGGCTCGGTACGCCACTGCACCGCAAGGTTGCCATTGATTGCGAAAGGCCGGTGCAGGGCCTCGGAAACCTTCTCGTTGAGCAACGGCTTGACGCGGTTCCAGTCGAAGGTGGCGATTACCACCACCAGTATCGCCAACAGGGTCAACAGGGTGGCAAGGGTCCAGACAAGGATTCTGGCGGGTCGCGTCATTGCGTGATTCTCCTGACGGCATGGCACAAAGCGGGCACCGGTGGCACTCATTAACTCGGACTGATGAAAACCCGCTGGGTTTTATCGGTGGCGCCATGATAGCGAAGTTTTTCCTGGCGCCTTGCTCAGCATTTGGTCTGGGCAACGGCGTTGCGTTACCTGGCAAAGATGAAGGCCAAAAGCCACCATGCATGTCGAAACAGCCGCGCTAGAGCCTCCAAAAAGCTCTATCAATGCTGTCGATTGTTACCATTATCCTTATGAACTTTTCTCTGGCGTTACCGGGCGTAGCATTGGCTTCGTACCCACTTTCCAGCCCCCCAGAGGAGCAACTACTCATGAAACGCCACCTGCTGACCCTGACCCTGTCGATCCTTGCTGCCAACGCCTTCGCCCTGCCGGCTGCTGACCAGCACCTGACCGCCGAATCGCGCTCCAGCGCCGCTGAAATCGCCCAGCCCCTGAAAACGGTTACCGAAGGTGGTTCGGACCGCCTGATCGAACGCACTGGCCGCGTCGCCGAAGGTGGCTCGGACCGCCTGATAGAACGCTCCGGCCGGGTAGCCGAAGGCGGTTCGGACCGCTTGATCGAACGCTCCGGCCGGGTAGCCGAGGGTGGCTCGGATCGCCTGGTTGAACTCAGCCGTGTGAGCTGATCGCCATGGCCGAAAATAACAACCTGCGGCACAATGCCTGCTCACCTCCAAGCCCGGTCCATTGACCGGGCTTCGTTTTATTATCTAGAGTGCCCTGCCTCGACCGACACAGAACCCTGACCCATGCTGCCGCGTGCCGAACAGAAGCTACAGACCCGCCAGGCCCTGCTCGATGCCGCCTGCCAGCTGATGGAGAGTGGCCGTGGTTTCGGCAGCATCAGCCTGCGCGAAGTGGCGAAAACGGCAGGTATCGTTCCCACCGGTTTCTACCGGCATTTTCCCGATATGGACGCCCTGGGCCTGGCCCTGGTGGCCGAGGTCGATACCACCTTCCGCCAGACCATCCGTCTGGTACGCCAGAACGAATTCGAGTTTGGCGGCATCACCGACGCCTCGGTACGCATCTTCCTCGACGTGGTCGCCGCCCACCGGGCGCAGTTCCTGTTCCTGGCCCGTGAGCAATACGGTGGCTCGCAGGCGGTACGCCAGGCGATTGCCCGCCTGCGCCAGGACATCAGTGACGACCTGGCCACCGATCTTGCGCGCATGAAACGCTGGCAGCACCTGGACGGTGCAGCACTGGCGGTGATGGCCGACCTGGTCGTGAAGACGGTATTTGCCACCCTGCCCGAGCTGATCGACAACCCTGATTCAGGTTATCCACAGGCGTTGTCCGCGCAGGAAAAAATCACCCAACAGCTGCGCTTCATTTTCGTCGGCGCGCGGCACTGGCAAGGCCTGGGAAACCCGGGCTGAAGCGCAGTTCTGCTACCATGGCGCACTGCCCGATTGTGACGAGCGCATTCATGTCCGACCCCCGCCCCACTCCGCCCGAACTGGCCCGCTTCAACCAGCACTTTGCCGAGCGTATCGTGCCGCTGTGGCAAGGCCCGGGCTGGAACGTCGAAATGGCCCTGCCCTTCGAGGCCCTCGATGCCCAGCACCGGCCGTTGCCGGTTCAGCGCTATCGGGCGATGGCCTGCGCGCGCCAGCTGTACCTGTTCAGCAGCCGCATCGAGCAACCGGGCGCGGCAGAGCGGGCAGCGGCGTTGTTCCGCTCGCTGCAGCGGCATTTCCACGATGCCGAGCACGGTGGCTGGTTCTACAGCATCGATGCCGAAGGCAAGCCACTCGACCGACGCAAGGACCTCTACACCCACGCGTTCATCGTGTTTGCCTGCGCGCATTACTGGGGCAAGGTCCGCGACAGCCTGGTGGAATCTGCGCTGAACGCTGCCTTGGCAATCGTCAGCACGCAGTTCGCCCGCGACGACGGCCTGTACGAGGCCAGCCTCGCTGAAGACTGGGCCGACCTTGGCAGTGGCCCGCTGCAGAACCCCCAGATGCACTTGGCCGAAGCCTTCCTGCAGGTGCTTGCCGTGCGTGAAGATGCCAGCGTGCAGCAGGCACTGCTGCAGTTGTGCGATGCCCTGTTGGCACAGTTCATCGAACCGCAGCACGGCTTGATGCTGGAAAAACCACGCGATGCTGTGGATAACTGGTTCGAACCGGGGCATCAGTTCGAATGGTTCTACCTGCTCGACACTTCGCCACTGTTACGCGGCACCCCGCTGCATGGCGCCATTGCCCGGGCGTTCGATTATGCCGAGCATTGCGGGGTAAAGGATTCGGCGGTATTGGCAATGCTGGCTGTGGACGGCAAGGTCATCGATGCCACCCAGCGGATCTGGGCCCAGGCGGAGTACTTGCGGGCACTGGTGTTGCGCTCAGGCAACGAAGCCAAGCTTGCGGCGCAGTTGCAGGCGATGACGCAGCGGTTCCTGCATGACGGCGGCTGGTATGAGTGCCGGGACGGCGAAGGCGCTGTCAGCCGGCATGACATGCCTTCGACCACGCCTTATCACTTGGCGACCTGCCTGGCAGGGCTGCAGCGCCTGGCTTGACGCCTTCGGATCAGCCCTTGGGCGACCGATCGATCGAGAACCCTGCCCAGTCCTGGCTCACCGGCATCAGCTCCAGGCTGTTGATGTTGATGTGCGCCGGCTGGTTGAGGATCCAGAAGATGGTCTCTGCAATATCCTGCGGCTGGATCGCCTCTGCACCCGCGTAGGTGGCGTCGTACTTGGCTTGGTCGCCCCCGAAACGCACCAACGAGAACTCGCTCTCGCACAGCCCTGGCTCGATGTTGCTGACGCGCACGCCAGTACCGCGCAGGTCGCAGCGCAGGCTGAGGGAAAACTGCCCGACGAACGCCTTGGTGCCGCCATACACGTTGCTGCCCGGGTACGGGTAATTGCCCGCCACCGAACCTACGTTGAGGATCGACGCGCCGCGGCCGTGTGCGATCAACCGAGGCAGCAGCAGGCGCGTGGTGTAGATCAGGCCCTTGATGTTGGTGTCGACCATGGTTTCCCAGTCGTCCAGGCTGCAGTTCTGCGCCGCATCGACGCCCAGCGCCAGGCCTGCGTTGTTGACCAGGCCGCGCAGCTTCTCAAAACCGGGCGGCAGCGTGGCGATGGCCTGTTCCATGGCGTTGCGGTCGCGCACATCCAAAACCAGCCCATGCACGTCGGTCTTGGCCGACAGTTCGGCACACAGGGCGTCCAGGCGCTCTTTGCGCCGGCCAGTGAGGATCAGCTTCCAGCCGGCCTCGGCGAAACGTCGGGCGGTGGCTTCACCGAAACCGGAAGTCGCGCCAGTGATGAATACGGTGGACGTCATGCTCTGTTCCTCGCTGTGGATTAATTTCGGCAGGGGGTTGCAGCATGCCTTCGTGCCACGCAGGCAGCAAGCCATTGAGGCAACTGATCAAATATTGACCATATCGGCGAAAGCCCCGTTGCAGAGGGCCTGGCGTCATGTATGCGCATGTTATCCACAAGGCTTTCCCCACAGATTGGGGGCAACTTGTCGGGGTAGCGGAACCCTTTCAGCGTTACAGGGTCGGTGGATATCTTTTTAGTGATGGCGCAAGGCTTTAAACCATGCCGCTTGCAGCGGTATGTCCAAGGGTTTTGCACAGAGTTATACACAGGTGTTCAAGGCGATTACACACAGCTGCATGTGGGTAAAAATCGTTGGGAAATCATCCACAAGGGCAAACCGATCAAAAAATGATCAGATCCCTGCAGACCTCGACAGCAAAGGGCTACAGCGAGGTGCACCCATGTTTTCCACAGGCGGCTCCACATTATCCGTGGGTAAAACAAGGCTGTGCAAACAATGACTTAGGCTGAGGTTTTGTGGCGGCCTGGGAGCGATGTGCGGCAAGTTGTCCACATTGCAGTTGGGGCCGCAAAGCGGCCCCCGTATCCGACTCAGTGCCCGCCCAGATAGGCGCTACGCACCTCTTCATTCACCAACAACTCTTGCCCCGTCCCGGTCATGCGGATTTCTCCGTTGACCATCACATACGCCCGGTCCGACAGTTTCAGCGCATGGTTGGCGTTCTGCTCCACCAGGAAAATGGTCATGCCGGTCTTGGCCAGCTCACGCAAGGTGGAGAAGATCTGCTTGACCACAATCGGCGCCAGCCCCAGCGACGGCTCATCGAGCAGCAGCAACTTCGGCCGGCTCATCAGCGCACGGGCGATGGCGAGCATCTGCTGCTCGCCCCCCGACATGGTCATCGCCCGCTGGGTACGCCGCTCCTTCAACCGCGGGAACAGTTCGTACATGCGCTCCATGTCCTCCTTGGCATATTTGTCGCCAATCGGGATGGTGCCCATCATCAGGTTTTCTTCGACGGTCATGTCGGGGAACACCCGCCGCCCTTCCGGCGACTGGGCAATGCCATTGGAGGCGATGTAGTGCGACGACTTGCGGGTGATGTCGGTGCCGCGGTACACGATGTGCCCCGACGCGGCGCGCGGCTGGCCGAAAATCGACATCAGCAGGGTCGACTTGCCGGCACCGTTGGCGCCGATCAGGCTCACCGTCTCGCCTTCGTTGATGTGCATCGACACCTTCTTCAGCGCCTGGATCGGCCCATAGAACACATCCAGGTCCTTGAGCTCGAGAATGGGTGCACTCATACCAGTTCCTCTTCGTCTGCACCCAGGTAGGCGGCAATCACCGTCGGGTTGTTGCGGATTTCCTGTGGCGCGCCTTCGGCGATCACGTTGCCATGGTCGAGCACGACGATGTGGTCGGAGATGCTCATGACCATGCCCATGTCGTGTTCGATCAGCACCACGGTGATGTCGTGCTCGTCGCGCAGCACGCGGATCATGCCACTCAGGGCCTCGGTTTCCTGCGGGTTGAGGCCGGCAGCCGGTTCGTCCAGGCAGATGATCTTCGGCCGCGTGCACATGGCCCGGGCAATTTCCAGGCGCCGCTGCTGGCCGTACGACAACTCACCGGCCAGGCGGTTGGCGCAATCGACCAGGTCGACCACCTCCAGCCAGTAGAACGCATGGTCCAGGGCATCGCTCTCGGCCTTGCGGTAGGCCTTGGTGTTGAGCACCCCGGCCAGCAGGTTGCGGTTGACCCACATGTGCTGGGCCACCAGCAGGTTTTCCACCACCGACATTTCCTTGAACAAGCGAATGTTCTGGAAGGTCCGGGCAAGGCCTGCCCGGTTCACCAGGTGGGTGCCGCCGAACATCTTGTAGTACAGGCGGTTGGCAAAGCGCGCGGGCGATATGAAGTCGGCCGCCTGGAAGCGCTCGCCGAGCAACTGGATGACGTTGGTTTGGCTGCCGCGCACGTTCAGTTCGATGCGCCCGCCACTGGCCTTGTAGAAGCCTGTGAGGCAGTTGAACACCGTGGTCTTGCCGGCACCATTGGGGCCGATCAGGGCAAAGATCTGATTGCGCCGGACCTTGAGGCTGACATCGCTGAGCGCCTTGATGCCGCCAAACTGCATCATCAGGTTGTCGACCGAAAGAATGATTTCGTCGCTCATGGCGCCACTCCTTTACGCGGAACCACACCGGTACGGCTGATGCGGATCAGCCCACGCGGTCGCCAGATCATCATCAGCACCATCAGCACGCCGAACAGCAGCACGCGGTACTCGGAGAAGCTGCGCAGCAGCTCCGGGGCCACAGTCAGCACAAACGCTGCGATCACTACGCCCACCGTCGAACCCATACCGCCCAGTACCACGATGGCAAGGATCAGCGCCGACTCGAAGAAGGTGAACGACGACGGGTTGACGAAGCCCTGGTACGTGGCGAAAAACACACCAGCAATGCCCGCAGTGGATGCCCCGAGGGTGAAGGCCGAGAGCTTGACCAGCACGTGGTTCAGGCCCATTGAGCGGCAGGCGATCTCGTCTTCACGCAGCGCTTCCCAGGCGCGGCCGACTGGCATGCGGGTCAACCGGTGCTTGATGTACAGCACCGCCAGCACCACCAGGAACAATACGGCGTAGATGAACACGAACTTGAGGTTGGCGTTGTAATCGAAGCCGAAGAACTCGTGGATCGGCACCCCGCCGTCCTTGGCCCGACGGCCGAACTCCAGGCCGAAGAAGGTTGGCGACGGCGCCGGCATGCCGTTCGGCCCGCCGGTGAACGACAACCAGTTGTTCAATATCAGACGGATGATCTCGCCAAAGCCCAGGGTCACGATCGCCAGGTAGTCACCGTGCATGCGTAACACCGGGAAGCCGAGTATGCACCCCGCCAGCGCTGCGGCGATGGCCGCCAGCGGCAGCACACTCCAGAAGCCCAGGCCCAGGTACTGGTAGCCCAGCGCCAGGCCATAAGCGCCAATGGCATAGAACGCCACGTACCCCAGGTCGAGCAGGCCGGCCAGGCCGACCACGATGTTCAGCCCAAGGCCCAGCAATACGTAGATCAGGCCGAGGATGACCACGGTCAGCAGGTACTTGTTGGCAAAGATCGGGAAGACGATGGCGATCACGATCAGCGCCGGGATGATGTAGCGCAGGCGTGACTTGTAGTTCGGCGCGTTCACATGCACGCCCGAGCCACCACTGTCGAAGCCTTGCAGCATGCGCCGTCCAGCGCCGCTCTGCAGGTACAGGCTGAGCAGGAAGCGCCCGACCATTACACCACCGACCAGCCACGCCACGCGGCGGGGTTCGGCATTGAAGGTGTAGCCGTCGAGCACCACGCCGACGACCGGGCCAAAGACAATGAGCGCCAGCAGGCCGGCGACGAAGGTCTCCAGCAGGCTGCGTTTGAGGTCGAAACCGTTGGTTTCGGAAACAGGGGCAGTTTTGGCAGTGGACATGTTCACACCTTAGCCACGAGCGGGCGACCCAGCAGGCCTTGGGGACGGAAGATGAGGATCAGCACCAGCAGCGAGAAGCTGAACACGTCCTTGTAGTCGGAGTTGATCAGGCCAGAGAACAGCGACTCGGAAATGCCCAGGATGATGCCGCCAAGCATGGCCCCCGGGAGCGAGCCGATGCCGCCCAGTACCGCCGCCGTGAACGCCTTGATGCCGATGATGAAGCCGGCGTAGAAGTCGAAGGTGCCGTAGTTCATGGTGATCAGCACGCCCGCCAGGGCGGCCATTACCGCACCGATGACGAACACGTAGGAAATCACCCGGTCGGTGTTGATGCCCAGGATCGAGGCCATCTTGCGGTCTTGCTGCGTGGCGCGGCACATGCGGCCGAGCTTGGTGAACTTGATCACGTAGGTGAGCAGGCCCATGCCTACGAACGCGGCAATCAGGATGAAGATCTTGGTGTAGGTCAGTTGCACGAAGCCGGTGCCGACTTCGATGCGCATGGCGCCTTCCAGCAGGGTCGGCACGCCTTGCTGGCGAGCGCCCTGGCTGATCTGAGCGTAGTTCTGCAGGATCAGCGAAATACCGATGGCACTGATCAGCGGTGCCAGGCGGGTGGAGTTGCGCAGGGGCTTGTAAGCGATGCGTTCGATGGTAAAGCCATAAACGCCCGTGACGACGACGGTGAACAACAGCGTGCCCAGCATGAGCAGCGGGAACGACTCGACGCCGAAATAGGCCAGCAATGCCAGGCTGATTGCCGCGAGGTACGCGGAAATCATATACACCTCGCCGTGCGCGAAGTTGATCATGCCGATAATGCCATAGACCATTGTGTAGCCGATGGCGATCAGGCCATAGACCGACCCGAGGGTCAGGCCGTTGACCAGTTGCTGCAGAAAAATACCATCCATAACGCAATCTCACCTGATTGAGATTGCACGAGCGCCGTCCACGGCGGGCCATGAATGCAGCGGCCCTCGCAGCGCAGAACTGTGCAGATCTACGGATAAAGACAGGTACTGCGGGGCTGCGGCCCGGGGCAATGCGCACCCGGGCCGGTAGCCGTTATTATTTTTGTTTTTCCAGCTGGTGGTATTTACCGGTCTTGTCCCACTGGTAGACCACGTAGTCGGAGACCGTCAGGTCGCCTTTGCTGTCCCACTTTTTATCGCCCATGACGGTCTTGACCGTGTTGGCCTTGAGCCATGTGGCAGCGTCTTCGCCCTTGTTCGATTTGGCACCATTGAACGCGGCGGCCAGCGCTTGAAGCGAGGCATAGGCGTACAGGGTGTAACCTTCAGGCTCGGTACCGTTCTTGCGGAACTCTTCCACGACGGCTTTGCTGTCGGGCAGCAGACGTGGGTCGGCGCCGAAGGTCATGTACACGCCGTCGACATTTGGGGCGCCGCCTGCGGTGGTTACCAGTTCGTCGGTGACGATGCCGTCATCGGACATGAACCTGACGTCCTTCAGGCCCTGCTCGCGCATTTGACGTACCAGTGGCCCGGCCTCCGGGTGCAGGCCGCCGAAATAGACCACATCGGCACCGGTAGAGCGAATCTTGGTCACCAACGCGCTGAAGTCTTTCTCGCCACGGGTCAGGCCTTCGTACAGCACAGGCTTGACGCCGCGCTTCTCCAACTGCGCCTTGGTCGCATCGGCCAGGCCCTGACCATAGGTGTCCTTGTCGTGCACGACGGCAACCTTCTTGCCCTTGAGCACATCGACGATATAGTCACCGGCCACGATGCCCTGCTGGTCGTCACGGCCACACATGCGGAACATGGCGTTCAGGCCGCGCTCGGTCACTTGCGGGTTGGTCGAGCCCGGGGTAATGGCGATGATGCCCGCTTCGTCATACACCTCGGACGCCGGGATGGTGTTCGAAGAGCAGAAGTGGCCCACCACGCCGATCACCTTGTCCTGATCGGCCAGGCGGTTGGCCACGGCCACGGCCTGCTTCGGTTCGCAAGCATCATCACCCGCCCCCAAGACGATCTTCTCACCGTTGATGCCACCGGCTTTGTTGATCACGTCGGCTGCCGCCTGGGCACCTTTCATGTACTGCTCGCCAAACGCTGCGTTGGCACCGGTCATCGGGCCCGCGACGCCGATCTTTACGTCGGCCTGAACATACGAAGAAACACCCAGTGCCGTAGCTACGGCCAGTGCCAGGAAACCTTTCTTGTAAAACGTCTGCGACATGAGGTGGTGCTCCTAGAGTTTTTTTTGGTTGGCACTACAACTTCTCAACCCTGTGCTCTGAGCAAGGGCCGTGCCATTGGTTTTGTCTTCCGGGAAAACACACTGTGAAGGTCGCCAGCAGGCGACCGACGGCCTTTTCTTTATTGAGCGTGCAACCGTCTGCCCTGCGGCAGGCGCCACCACACGTACAGACAAGTAGCAACCGTCGAGTGCCATCATTGCAACCCTGGCAAGTGTTTACGTGCAACCGCCCTGTAACAGCGGACGTCACCGAAGTGCACACCGCTGGTGCGCGACTGCTACAGGCAGCACCGTTTGAAGGCTAGCTGGTGCACGGAAAAACACCTGTTTTGCCGGTGCTGGCCTCTTCGCGGGTAAACCCGCCCCACTGCCAGCCAGTTCATCCCAGTACCTGTGGCACAATGGCCGCCATTCGCCGCTTCTGGAGCCACCCTTGATGAGCGAAAGCGCATTCGCCGAGCGCATCGTGCACAACCTGCTCGACACCGACTTCTACAAACTCACCATGATGCAGGGCGTGCTGCACAACTACCCGGACGCCGACGTGGAATGGGAATTCCGCTGCCGCAACGGCGAAGACCTGCGCCCTTACCTCGGCGAGCTCCGCAACCAGCTCGAACGGCTCAGCGAGCTGACCCTGGATGACGGCCAACTGGCCTTTCTAGAACGTATCAGCTTCCTCAAGCCCGACTTCCTGCGCTTTCTGCGGCTGTTCCGCTTCAACCTGCGCTACGTGCGCATCGGCATCGAAAACGATCAGCTGTACCTGCGCCTGCGTGGCCCCTGGCTGCACGTGATCCTCTTCGAAGTGCCCTTGCTGGCCATGATCAGCGAAGTACGCAACCGCCACTTGCACCCGCACATGCGCCTGGCCGATGCCCGTGACCAGCTGTACCGCAAGTTCGACTGGCTGCGTGCGCATGCCAGCGAAGATGAGCTGGCCGACCTGCAGGTGGCCGACTTCGGCACCCGTCGGCGCTTCTCCAGCCGCGTGCAGGAAGAGGTGGTGCGGGTACTGCGCGATGACTTCCCGGCCCGCTTCGTCGGCACCAGCAACGTCGACCTGGCATGGAAACTGGATATCAAGCCGCTGGGCACCATGGCCCATGAATGGTTCATGGCCCATCAACAGCTTGGGCCGCGGCTGATCGACAGCCAGATTGCCGCGCTGGACTGCTGGGTGCGCGAGTACCGTGGCCTGCTGGGCATCGCCCTGACCGACTGCATCACCATGGACGCCTTCCTCAACGACTTCGATCTGTACTTCGCCAAGCTGTTCGACGGCCTGCGCCACGATTCGGGCGAGCCGGTGGCCTGGGCGGAAAAGGCCATCACCCATTACCAGAAGCTGGGCATCGACCCCATGACCAAGACCCTGGTGTTTTCCGACGGCCTGAACCTGACCCGCTCGCTGGAAATCTTCCGCGCCCTGCGCGGGCGCATCAACGTCAGTTTCGGCATCGGCACCAACCTGACCTGCGACATCCCGGGTGTGGCACCGATGAACATCGTGCTTAAAATGACCGACTGCAACGGCTCGCCGGTGGCGAAAATCTCCGACGAGGCGGCCAAGACCCAATGCCGCGACGAAAACTTCGTTGCCTACATGCGCCACGTTTTCAAAATCCCCAGCAAGGAGTAACCCATGCAAGCCGTTCAGCGAGAGATTGCCCAAGCGCTCAAGGTGCAGCCGCCGTTCGCCGATGCTGCCGCGCTCGACCAGGAAGTGGCCCGGCGCGTGGCGTTCATCAAGGGCTGCCTGGCCAATGCCCGGCTCAAGACGTTGGTACTGGGCATCAGCGGGGGCGTCGATTCCCTGACCGCCGCCCTGCTCGCCCAGCGCGCGATCAACGAGCTGCGTGCCGAAACGGGCGATGCGGCCTACCGCTTCATTGCCGTGCGCCTGCCCTATCAGGTGCAGCATGACGAGCACGACGCCCAGGCTTGCCTGGAGGTGATCAACGCCGATGAAGTGCACACCGTCGACATCGCACCCGCCGTGCGTGCACTGGCGGCCGAAACCGAGGCGCTGCAAGGGGGGTCGCCGACCCTGGTGGACTTCGTTGTCGGCAACATCAAGGCACGCACGCGCATGGTCGCGCAGTACACCATCGCCGGCGCTCGGGCGGGCCTGGTGATCGGTACCGACCATGCGGCCGAAGCGGTGATGGGCTTCTTTACCAAATTTGGTGATGGCGCGTGCGACCTGGCACCGCTGAGCGGGCTGGTGAAGCACCAGGTGCGGGCGATTGCACGCAGCTTCGGTGCGCCGGAGTCGCTGGTGGAGAAGGTCCCGACAGCGGACCTGGAAGACCTGGCGCCGGGCAAGCCGGACGAGGCGTCACATGGCGTGACCTACCAGCAGATCGATGCGTTCCTACAGGGTGAGCCGGTCGAGCAGGAAGCGTTCGACATCATCGTCGCCACCTACCGCAGGACCCAGCACAAGCGCGAACTGCCGTTCGCCCCGTAAAAGCTTCGCGGGGCAAGTCGGATCGCCGCACCGCCGCCCCCACTGGCATCAGACCTGTGGGAGCGGCGGTGCGGCGATCCGACTTGCCCCGCGAATGGAGGGCTAAGCCCTCCCCTCTACGCCATCGTCCTTACTTGACGATGACCTTGCCCTTCATCATCGAGATGTGGCCCGGGAAGGTGCAGAAGAAGCTGTAGTCGCCGCCGGCTTCCAGCTTGGTAGCGTCGAATTTGACTTCGGTTTCTTTCTCTGGCGCGCCGATCATCTTGGTGTGAGCGATGATGCCGGCGTTGTCGGCCTTGATGTAGTCCTTATCCAGGCCTTGAGTCATGCCTTCGGTGGCAATGCCCTGCATGTCGGCAGTCTTGCTGATCACCAGGTTATGGCCCATGACGTTCTTCGGCAGGTTGCCGGAGTGGGTCAGTTTGACGGTGAATTCCTTGCAGCTCTTGTCGACGGTGATTTCCTTGGTATTGAAGGACATCTGGTCGGTCGAGTCGACAGTTACCGAGCACTCGGCGGCGAAGACAGAGGCGCTGGCGAGGGTCAGCAGGGATACCGCTACAGCTTTCGCAAACATCATGAATCTCCTTGGCAGGGTTTTATCAATTGCGAGACTGCCTGAAACCGTTCAGCCCCTTGCTGATATGGGTCAAGGGGGTGTCAAGTGGCCAGCCAGTTGAATTGTTCAATGGATTGTATACAACCAATCTAAGGGCACATCATGCCCTTTTAATAGACGATGGGACAACCTCTCATTTAGGAGCAATACCAAATGCCCATGTCCAGCTTTCTGAACAGTCTGCTCGCCGCCTATGCCCAAGGCGCCACTGGCGCCGTCTGTGAATTCTCCCGGCCGGAGTGAAAGCGGCCTTGGAACTGCCAGGCAGGCGCCGTACCCTGTCACCCTGAGTGACTGGAGATGAGCAATGCCTGTACGTTCCGTTTGTGTCTTCTGCGGCGCCAGCATCGGCGCCAACCCTGCCTACCGTGAAGCGGCCGTCGCCCTTGGCCAGGCCATCGCCCGACGCGGGCTTACCCTGGTGTATGGCGGTGGCGCGGTCGGCTTGATGGGCATCGTCGCCGATGCTGCCATGGCCGCAGGTGGCGAAGTGGTCGGGATCATCCCGCAAAGCCTGCTGGACGCCGAGGTCGGCCACAAAGGCCTGACCCGCCTGGAAGTGGTCGATGGCATGCATGCGCGCAAGGCACGCATGGCCGAACTCAGCGATGCGTTCATTGCACTGCCGGGTGGCCTGGGTACGCTGGAGGAGTTGTTCGAGGTGTGGACCTGGGGGCAACTGGGCTATCACGCCAAGCCGCTGGGCCTGCTCGATGTCAATGGCTTCTATGAAAAGCTGGGCGGGTTCCTCGACCATATCGTCGAAGAAGGTTTCGTGCGGCCGCAGCATCGGGCCATGTTGCTGCTGGGTCAGCAGCCGGATGCGCTGCTGGACGGGATGAACGAGTTCGTTGCGCCGGTGGTGCCGAAGTGGGTCGACAAGCAGCCTGATTGAGCTTGGCATTTTGGGGCTGCTTTGCAGCCCCGCAATGAATCACTCAGCGCGGAATGACAGGCTGACGCGGCTTCTTGCCACCCTTGCCGCCCTTGGCCGCTTCTTTACGCTCCTTGGCCGCCTGCTGGTTGCGGGCAAACGCATCGGCCTTGGCCTTCTCACGCTTGTCCCACGGCTTGCTGCCATCGCTGCCGCGCGGTGGCAGGCCGGTGTGCTGGGTCAGGATCTTCTGTTCCTTGGCCACCTTGTGGCTGCCAGCTGGGGTCGAGTTCTTGCGCCGGGCACTTTGGTAGCTGTCGGACTGCGGCTGGTGCAACGGGATCAGCTGGTGCTTGCCCGGCCCGATCAGGTCGGCGCGGCCCATGCGCTCCAGCGCCTCGCGCAGCATCGGCCAGCCCTTCGGATCGTGATAGCGCAAGAACGCCTTGTGCAGACGGCGCTGCTCATCGCTCTTGACGATCTCGACCCCTTCGCTCTTGTAGGTCACCTTGCGCAGCGGGTTCTTGCCCGAGTGGTACATGGCCGTGGCCGACGCCATGGGCGACGGGTAGAAGGCTTGCACCTGGTCGGCGCGGAAGCCGTTGCCCTTGAGCCACAAGGCCAGGTTCATCATGTCTTCGTCGGTGGTGCCCGGGTGCGCGGCGATGAAGTACGGGATCAGGTACTGCTCCTTGCCCGCCTCTTTCGAGTACTTCTCGAACATGCGCTTGAAGCGGTCGTAGGAACCGATACCCGGCTTCATCATCTTGTCCAGCGGGCCACGCTCAGTGTGCTCGGGGGCAATCTTCAGGTAGCCGCCCACGTGGTGGGTGACCAGCTCCTTGACGTACTCCGGCGATTCCACCGCCAGGTCGTAGCGCAGGCCCGAGGCGATCAGGATTTTCTTCACGCCCGGCAAGGCACGCGCCTTGCGGTACAGCTCGATCAGCGAGCTGTGGTCGGTGTTGAGGTTCTCGCAGATACCCGGGAACAC
This sequence comes from Pseudomonas sp. 39004, assembly GCF_028682155.1. Classification (NCBI taxonomy): domain Bacteria; kingdom Pseudomonadati; phylum Pseudomonadota; class Gammaproteobacteria; order Pseudomonadales; family Pseudomonadaceae; genus Pseudomonas; species Pseudomonas sp. 39004. The sequence goes on along the minus strand of NZ_JANIAG010000004.1, from coordinate 36,222 downwards.
GCACGACGGCTTGCGGCAGTGCTTCTCGATCTCGTGGCTCTTGCAGGCGATGCGGTACATGTTGGCAGTCGGGCCGCCGAGGTCGGAGACCACGCCGGTGAAGCCCGGCACCTTGTCACGCATCTCCTCGATCTCGTGCAGGATCGATTCGTGGGAGCGGTTCTGGATGATCCGCCCTTCGTGCTCGGTGATCGAGCAGAAGGTGCAGCCACCAAAGCAGCCGCGCATGATGTTCACCGAGAAGCGGATCATCTCGTAGGCCGGGATGCGCTCTTTGCCATAGGCCGGGTGCGGGATACGCGCGTAGGGCATGCCGAACACGTAGTCCATTTCTTCGGTGGTCATGGGGATGGGTGGTGGGTTGAACCACACGTCCACTTCGCCATGTTTCTGCACCAGGGCGCGGGCGTTGCCTGGGTTGGTTTCCAGGTGCAGCACGCGGTTGGCGTGGGCGTACAGCACAGGGTCGTTACGCACTTTTTCGAACGACGGCAGGCGAATCACCGACTTGTCACGGGTCATGCCCGGGCTGTCGAGAATCTGCACCACTTTGGCTTCGTTCGGGTCTTCCACGTCGCCCTTGGCCTGTTCGATGGCGCAGGCCTGGGTGTCCTGGGTGTTGACGTAGGGGTTGATGATCTTGTCGACCCGGCCTGGGCGGTCGATGCGGGTGGAGTCGATCTCGAACCAGCCCTGGGGCGTGTCACGGCGCACGAACGCGGTACCGCGCACGTCGGTGATGTGCTCGATGCTCTCGCCCTGGGACAGGCGCTGGGCGACTTCGACGATCGCCCGCTCGGCGTTGCCATACAAAAGGATGTCGGCACTGGCGTCGATCAGGATCGAGTGGCGGACCTTGTCCTGCCAGTAATCGTAATGGGCGATACGGCGCAGCGAGGCCTCGATGCCACCGAGCACGATCGGCACGTGCTTGTAGGCCTCCTTGCAACGCTGGCTGTACACCAGGCTGGCGCGGTCTGGGCGCTTGCCGGCCATGCCGCCAGGGGTGTAGGCGTCGTCGGAGCGGATCTTCTTGTCCGCAGTATAGCGGTTGATCATCGAGTCCATGTTGCCGGCCGCGACGCCGAAGAACAGGTTCGGCTCGCCCAGCTTCATGAAGTCTTCTTTGGACTGCCAGTTCGGCTGGGCGATGATGCCAACCCGAAAGCCCTGGGCTTCCAGCAGGCGGCCGATGATGGCCATGCCGAACGACGCGTGGTCGACGTAGGCATCCCCGGTCACGATGATGATGTCGCAGGAATCCCAGCCGAGCTGATCCATCTCCTCCCTGCTCATGGGCAGGAACGGTGCTGGCCCGAAGCATTCGGCCCAGTACTTGGGATAGTCGTAGAGTGGTTTGGCTGCTTGCATGTCAGTGACCGGTTCTGGTGTTCAGGGAAATCGCGGGCGCGGAATATAGCACAAATTTTGATCAAATCCGACGGTGGTTGTCGGATTCATTTGCAACACGAATAACCCCGTGGGGCTGGGCAAGCCCGAGCCACAGGGTTGTTATTCGTCGTCGTCGAAGTTGTACATGCCCGGCGCAAGGTTCTCGAAGCGGGTGTACTTGCCGATGAAGGCCAGGCGGATGAAACCGATGGGGCCGTTACGCTGTTTACCGATGATGATTTCGGCAATGCCCTTGTGCTCGGTCTCCGGGTGATACACCTCGTCACGGTAAACGAACATGATCACGTCGGCGTCCTGCTCGATTGCACCGGATTCACGCAAGTCGGAGTTCACCGGGCGCTTGTTCGGCCGCTGCTCCAGGGAGCGGTTGAGCTGCGACAGGGCGATGACCGGGCAGTTGAATTCCTTGGCCAGGGCCTTGAGCGAGCGGGAGATCTCGGAAATCTCGTTGGTCCGGTTGTCACCGGAAGAGCCCGGAATCTGCATCAACTGCAGGTAGTCGACCATGATCATGCCGATCTCACCGTGCTCGCGAGCCAGGCGGCGGGTACGCGCACGCATTTCCGACGGGCTGATGCCGGCGGTATCGTCGATGAACAGCTTGCGGTCGTTGAGCAGGTTGACCGCCGAGGTCAGGCGCGGCCAGTCGTCGTCGTCCAGTTGGCCGGAACGCACCTTGGTCTGGTCGATGCGCCCGAGCGACGAGAGCATACGCATGATCAGCGATTCGCCTGGCATCTCGAGGGAGAACACCAGCACCGCCTTGTCGCTGCGCAGCACGGCGTTTTCCACCAGGTTCATGGCGAAGGTGGTCTTGCCCATCGACGGACGGCCGGCAACGATGATCAGGTCGGCCGCCTGCAAGCCGCTGGTCTTCCCATCCAGGTCGGTGTAACCGGTGGAAATACCGGTAATGTCACTGTCGGAGTTGAACAGCGTGTCGATGCGGTCGATGGCCTTGGTCAACAGCTCGTTGACCCCCACCGGGCCGCCGGTCTTCGGCCGCGCCTCGGCGATCTGGAAGATCTGCCGCTCGGCGTCGTCGAGGATTTCTTCGGCGTTGCGCCCTTGCGGGTTGAAGGCGTTGTCGGCGATGTCGGTGCTGATGCTGATCAGCTGACGCAGCGTGGCCCGCTCGCGAATGATCGCGGCATAGGCCTTGATGTTGGCCACCGACGGGGTGTTCTTGGCCAACTCCGCCAGGTAGGCGAGGCCGCCGACTTGCGACGACACGCCCTCCTTGTCCAACTGCTCGTGCAACGTGACCACGTCGAACGGGTGGTTCAGGTCGACCAGCTTGTGGATGGCGCGGAAGATCAGGCGGTGGTCATGCCGATAGAAATCGCCATCCGAGACCTGATCCAGTACCCGCTCCCAGGCGTTGTTGTCCAGCATCAGGCCACCGAGCACGGCCTGTTCGGCCTCGATGGAATGCGGCGGCACCTTGAGGGCTGCGGTTTGCAGGTCGAGCTGTTCGGAGGTGGTGATCTCGTTCATGGCCACGAAAGGATTCTGGGGGACGAAAAAGACAAAGGGCACGGCCTGCAGAAGACAGGACCGTGCCCGATGTTAACCGGCTGGGCCGCGGACGGCCAGCCAGTCAGCGCAGCTTAGGCAGCTACGACGACCACGCGTACGGTGGCTTCAACGTCGCTGTGCAGGTGCACGGCCACGTCGTATTCGCCAACCTGACGGATGGTGCCGTTCGGCAGACGCACTTCAGCTTTGGCCACTTCAACGCCGGAGGCGGTCAGGGCGTCAGCGATGTCGTGAGTGCCGATCGAACCGAACAGCTTGCCTTCGTCGCCAGCGGTGGCAGTGATGGTCACTTCCAGCTCGGCCAGTTGGGCAGCGCGGCTTTCAGCCGATGTTTTACGGTCAGCAGCTGCTTTTTCCAGCTCGGCGCGACGCTCTTCGAACGCAGCCAGGTTGGCGGCGTTGGCAACGGTGGCCTTGCCGAATGGCAGCAGGAAGTTACGGCCGTAACCAGCCTTAACTTTTACTTTGTCGCCCAGGTTGCCCAGGTTAGCGACTTTTTCCAGCAGGATCAGTTCCATTTGGTAAAACCTCTTAACTTTTAACCTTCACCGTTCGCGGAGTCATTCCCCTCAGGGGACTTGCGACCGCGAAAATCAATCAGGCTGTCGACAATGGCCAAAACCACGAGCAACGGATAAATCAGCTGCATGATCAGCGGCAGCGTCACGTACATGCCCACCAGCCAGAAACCAGCCAGTCGGCCCTGTGCCACCAGCCCATGCATCAAGGCGATGCCGGCCAGGACGAGCACCAGGCTGGATGCAGAGGCCAGGACGATGAACTGCGGCCCGATGAACGGACCCAGCACCATCAGTGCCACCAGCGTCAGCATGGTGACCCGCGGCAACTTCAGGGCGCGAAACTCGCGACCGAAGCCTCCAGGGTTGTACAACGCAGCCTGCCAATAACGCGCCAGCATCAAAGCCAGCACGCTGAACAGCTGCAGCATCACCGCCGTTGAAGCGACCAGCACAGGGCCGATCAGCTCACCGGGGATCACCGGTTTGCCTTCGATTTGTGGCAGGGCTTGTACAAGCGCCTTGGCCAACACCTCGAAGGTTTCACGCAGTACCGTGTCCAGGATGAGGCTGTAGACCAGCCCCAGCACAACACTGGACATCAACACCCGGCTCCAGGAATGCCCGGCACGCAACAAGGCGGCCAGCCCCAGCGTCCCCAACAGCACCAGCAAGGTGCTTGGGTCGCCAAAGGCCCAGATGGCCACCGCCGGCAAAAGCCCGAACGCGATGACCGTTGAAGCATCCTTGAACCCGCGCCGCAGAAGCACGAGGCTCCCGGCAGCGGCACTCAACCAGAACAACAGCGGTAACACTGCACTGATGACCACCACCAGGGTGGCCTGCACACGACCGCGCATGATGAAATCAGCTAACGCTCGCATGCTTTATCCCTTACTGCTTGTCGACGACCCGGTCTCAGCGGCCGTGGCTGTCGGTGTAGGGCAGCAGGGCCAGGAAGCGGGCGCGCTTGATAGCGGTAGCCAGCTGACGCTGATAACGAGCTTTGGTACCGGTGATACGGCTTGGAACGATCTTGCCGGTTTCGGATACGTAAGCTTTCAGGGTGTTGAGATCTTTGAAGTCGATCTCTTTCACGTCTTCAGCAGTGAAGCGGCAGAATTTACGACGACGGAAGAAACGTGCCATGTAATAGGCTCCTCAAAAGGTCCGTGGATTACTCGTCAGCGTTATCGCTGGAGTCGCTGTCATTGCTGTCATCGCCTTCGGCGGAGTCAGAATGCTCAGGACGCTCACGACGCTCACGGCGCTCGCTGCGGTTCTCTTCTGCCTTGAGCATCTCGGACTGACCGGTTACGGCTTCGTCGCGACGGATGACCAGGTTACGGATCACGGCATCGTTGTAGCGGAAGTTGTCTTCCAGCTCGGCCAGGGCCTTGCCGGTGCACTCAACGTTCAGCATCACGTAGTGAGCCTTGTGAACATTGTTGATTGCGTAGGCCAGTTGACGACGGCCCCAGTCTTCCAGGCGGTGGATCTTGCCACCATCTTCTTCGATCAGCTTGGTGTAACGCTCAACCATGCCGCCGACTTGCTCGCTCTGGTCCGGGTGAACCAGAAAGATGATTTCGTAATGACGCATGAATGCTCCTTACGGGTTAGTAGTCTGCCAGAACGCTGGTCAGACAAGGAGTGAATGACACTGTATGTCTTGCCATGGAGGGGAGGCACATGAGCGCCTGCCAGCTCGGCAAGGGGCGCAATTGTAGAGAAGGCGTGGCGCACAAGCAAGGTGATTGGCGATTATTTGAACAGCCAGAAACATATTTTGCCTGCACCAACCCTTCGCGGGGCAAGCCCGCTCCCACAGGATTACTGCAATGGCTGAGGCTGCAGTAGGCCTGTGGGAGCGGGCTTGCCCCGCGAATACCGGCGAAGCCGGTGCCAGGCACCGCGTCCCCCCATTCGCGGGGTAAGCCCGCTCCCACAGGTAACATCTCAGCGCGTGCCGAAGCGCCTCTGTAGTGTCTGCCGCAGTGGCATCCGGTGTGGCGCCTCGCCCAGCAACATTTTGAAAAGGCCATCCCGGACAACCGGTGATGGCCTTTCATCCAATTGTCATATTGAAGTCATATCGTATTCATGCGGCCTGCAGATACTTGGGCCCGATCCATCCAACACCCCCAATATTCCTGCTAGGAGCAAGGCATGAAACTGAAGCGTTTGATGGCGGCCCTTACCTTTGCCGCCGCTGGCGTTGCCACCGCCAATGCGGTAGCCGCTGTCGACCCAGCAATCCCGACCTACACCAAAACCACCGGTGTATCGGGCAACCTCTCCAGCGTTGGCTCCGACACCCTGGCGAACCTGATGACGCTGTGGGCCGAGGCCTACAAGAAGGAATACCCCAACGTAAACATCCAGATCCAGGCCGCCGGCTCCTCCACCGCGCCACCCGCGCTGACCGAAGGCACCGCCAACCTGGGCCCGATGAGCCGCAAGATGAAAGACGTCGAGCTGCAGGCCTTCGAGCAGAAGTACGGCTACAAGCCAACCGCCATCCCGGTTGCCGTAGACGCCCTGGCAGTCTTCGTGCACAAGGACAACCCGATCAAGGGCCTGACCATGGCGCAGGTCGATGCGATCTTCTCGTCCACCCGCCTGTGCGGCGCCAAGGCCGATGTCAAAACCTGGGGTGACCTGGGCGTGACCGGCGACCTGGCCAACAAGCCAGTGCAGCTGTTCGGCCGTAACTCGGTATCGGGCACCTACGGTTACTTCAAGGAAGAAGCCCTGTGCAAAGGCGACTTCAAGCCTAACGTCAACGAACAGCCTGGCTCGGCTTCGGTCGTGCAGTCGATCAGCTCCTCGCTGAACGGCATCGGCTACTCGGGCATCGGCTACAAGACCGCCAGCGTCAAGACCGTAGCCCTGGCCAAGAAAGAAGGCGGCGAGTTCGTCGAAGACAACGAAGCCAACGCCCTGAACGGTTCGTACCCGCTGTCGCGCTTCCTGTACGTCTACGTCAACAAGGCCCCGAACAAGCCTCTGGCCCCGCTGGACGCCGAGTTCATCAAGCTGGTGCTGTCGCAAGCTGGCCAGCAGGTCGTGGTGAAGGATGGCTACATCCCGCTGCCGGCCAAAGTGGTCGACAAGACCCTGGCTGACCTGGGCCTGTCCCACGCCGGTAACGTTGCAAAGAAGTAAGTAACTGAGGAAGAGGCCGGTACCGATGCCCGGCCTCCTCCACGAATTTTCAGTCCGAAGCCAGGATCCCTGCGCTTCGGGCTTTCTTGCGTCACTGCATTGTCATGTTTTTGTCATACGGGACCGCTAGGGTGTGCGCATGAATGATCTGGCCAACTCCACCATGACCCAAAATTCTCAACCCGTGCGGATTGATTTCAACACGCCGGAGTTGCAACGCAAGCGCCGCATGCGTGCGCTCAAGGACCGCCTGACCCGCTGGTATGTACTGGTAGGCGGGCTTGCCGTCTTGGCGGCAATTACCCTGATTTTCTTCTACCTGGCCTACGTGGTGCTGCCGCTGTTCCAGGGCGCCGAACTGACCAGCAAGAAGGCCCTGGAGCCGACCTGGCTGCAACAGGATGCCGGTAAGCCGCTGATGATCGCGCTTGAAGAGCAGAACCTGGTGGGCATGCGGGTTTCCGACAAGGGGCAGGCGCTGTTCTTCGACACCAAGACCGGTGCCGAGCTGCAACGCGTCGACCTGCCGCTGCCGGCGGGTACCCAGGTGAGTTCGATCAGCACCGATCAGCCGGGTAGCCCGCTGGTTGTGCTGGGGCTGTCCAACGGTCAGGCGCTGGTGTTCCACCACACCTACAAGATCACCTACCCGGACAACAAGAAAACCATCACCCCAGGCATCGACTACCCCTACGGCAAGGACGCGTTCGTGCTTGACGACCAGGGCCGCGCGCTGGAACACGTGAGCGTCAACGTCAACGGCGAAAGCCTGATGCTGGCGGGCTCCACCGGTTCGCACCTGCAGGTCACCCAGCTGACCCGCGAAGAGAACATGATGATCGGTGAGGTCACCAGCGAGCAGAGCCGTATCGACCTGCCGCAGATGACCGAGCCGGTCAAGGCCATCTACATCGACCCGCGTCAGCAGTGGCTGTACGTGGTCAACGGCCGTGCCACCGCCGACGTCTTCAGCCTGCGCGACAAAAGCCTCAACGGCCGCTACAAGCTGCTGGAAGATGGCAATACCGAGATCACGGCCAGTGGCCAGCTGGTCGGCGGTATCTCGCTGATCTTCGGTGACTCCAAGGGTGGTTTGAGCCAGTGGTTCATGGCCCGTGACCCCGATGGCGAGTCGCGCTTCAAGTTGATCCGCAGCTTCCAGATGGGCAGTGCGCCGGTCGTCCAGATCGATGCCGAAGAGCGCCGCAAGGGCTTCATCGCCCTCGACGCCGACGGCAAGCTCGGTGTGTTCCACAGCACCGCGCACCGCACCTTGCTGGTCGAGCCGGCTGCAGAGGGTGCTGGCATCCTGGCCCTGTCGCCGCGTGCCAACCGCATCATCATCGAGGAAGGTGGCAAGCTGTTGCCGCTGAGCCTCAAGAACCCGCACCCGGAAGTCTCCTTCAGCGCGCTGTGGGGCAAGGTCTGGTACGAGAACTATGACGAGCCCAAGTACGTCTGGCAGTCGACCGCGTCGAACACCGACTTCGAGCCCAAGCTGAGCCTGTCGCCGCTGACCTTCGGTACCCTGAAGGCTGCGTTCTACGCGATGATCCTGGCAGCCCCGCTGGCCATTGCCGCCGCCATCTACACCGCCTACTTCATGGCCCCGGGCATGCGCCGCAAGGTCAAGCCGGTGATCGAGCTGATGGAAGCGATGCCAACGGTGATCCTTGGCTTCTTCGCCGGCCTGTTCCTGGCGCCGTACCTGGAAGGCCACCTGCCGGGTGTGTTCAGCCTGTTCCTGCTGATGCCGTTCGGCATCCTGCTTGCCGGTTTCACTTGGAGCCGCCTGCCCGAGTCGTTCCGCCTGCGCGTCCCGGATGGCTGGGAAGCGGCGATCCTGATCCCGGTGATCCTGTTCACCGGCTGGTTCGCCCTGACCATGAGCCCTTACCTGGAAACCTGGTTCTTCGGCGGCGACATGCGCCTGTGGATCACCAATGACCTGGGCATCACCTACGACCAGCGCAACGCCCTGGTGGTCGGTATCGCCATGGGCTTCGCGGTCATCCCGAACATCTACTCGATCGCCGAAGACGCCGTGTTCAGCGTGCCGCGCAGCCTGACTCTGGGCTCCCTGGCCCTGGGTGCGACGCCGTGGCAGACCCTGACCCGCGTGGTCATCCTCACCGCCAGCCCGGGTATCTTCTCGGCGCTGATGATCGGCATGGGCCGTGCGGTGGGCGAGACCATGATCGTGCTCATGGCCACCGGCAACACCCCGGTGATGGAGATGAACCTGTTCGAAGGCATGCGCACCCTGGCCGCCAACGTGGCGGTGGAAATGCCGGAGTCGGAAGTCGGTGGCAGCCACTATCGCGTGCTGTTCCTGGCGGCACTCGTGCTGCTGATGTTCACCTTCGTCATGAACACCTTGGCCGAGCTGATTCGCCAGCGTCTGCGCAAGAAATACTCGTCGCTTTGATAGAAAGGTAGAGATCCGTGAAAAAGGATTCCCTCAAAGGCTGGTTCAAGAGCGGCGCCCCTGGCGTCTGGATCAGCGGTGGCGCGGTTGCCATGGCGGTGATCATGACCATCGGCCTGCTGTCGGTCATCGCCGTGCGCGGCCTGGGCCACTTCTGGCCGGCCGATCTGATCCAGGCCACCTACAAGGTGCCGGGCCAAGCTGATCACATCGTCATCGGCGAAGTGGTGCAAAAAGAAGAGGTGCCCCGTGCCCGCCTCAAAGGTGCCGGCTTGCCGGTACCTGAGCAGGGCCCGGAGTTCATGACCCGTGAGCTGATCAAGGTCGGTAACCGCGACCTCAACGGCAGCGACTTCTCCTGGGTGGTGGGCGAGTGGCTGGTCGACGAGCAACGCCCGGCCGACCTGATGGCGCTGGAACGTCGCGAGTGGGGCAACTTCTACGGCTACCTGGTCAGCGTCAAGGAAGAAGGCCGCGTGGTTGCCGAAGGCCCTGCCGCCTGGAACGAGCTACAGGCCCGCCTCAAGCGCGCCAACCAGCTCAACGGCGAGCTGCAGCAACTCGAGAAAAAAGACATTGGCGCCATCAACCATGGCCTGGAGCGCCTGCGCCTGCACAGCCGCAAGCTGGAACTGGACGGCAAGCTCGACGCCGCCGCCCAGGCCGACATGGACGCCGAGCGTGCCGAGCTGAACAGCCGCTACAAGGCCATCGAAGACCGCCTCAGCGGCCTGCATCAGGCCTTCTCCCGCGACAGCCTGGTAGCGCGCGACGGCAACGGCCGTGAAGTGGAGATCAACCTGAGCAAGGTGGTGCACGCCATTCAGCCGAACGGTATGTCCGGCCTGACCAAGATGGGTACCTACTTTGCCAAGGTCTGGGAGTTCCTCAGCGACGACCCACGCGAAGCCAACACCGAAGGCGGGATCTTCCCGGCCATCTTCGGTACCGTGATGATGACCCTGATCATGGCGGTGATCGTGACCCCGTTCGGCGTGCTGGCTGCAGTGTACCTGCGCGAATACGCCAAACAGGGCCCGGTGACCCGCCTGATCCGCATTGCAGTGAACAACCTGGCAGGCGTACCGGCGATCGTCTACGGCGTATTCGGCCTGGGCTTCTTCGTCTACGTGCTGGGTGGCTCGATCGACCGGCTGTTCTTCCCCGAATCGTTGCCGGCACCGACCCTGGGTACCCCGGGCCTGCTGTGGGCCTCGCTGACCCTGGCACTGCTGGCGGTGCCGGTGGTGATCGTGGCCACTGAAGAAGGTCTGGCGCGTATCCCACGTACCGTGCGCGAGGGCTCCCTGGCCCTGGGTGCGACCAAGGCCGAGACACTGTGGAAGATCGTCCTGCCAATGGCCAGCCCGGCCATGATGACCGGCATGATTCTCGCCGTGGCCCGCGCCGCCGGTGAAGTGGCGCCGTTGATGCTGGTGGGTGTGGTGAAACTGGCACCGTCGTTGCCGCTCGATGGCAACTACCCGTACCTGCACCTGGACCAGAAGATCATGCACCTGGGCTTCCACATTTATGACGTCGGCTTCCAGAGCCCGAACGTCGAGGCCGCACGGCCGCTGGTGTACGCCACCGCGTTGTTGCTGGTGCTGGTGATCGCCACCCTCAACCTCTCGGCAGTGTGGATCCGTAACCACCTGCGCGAGAAGTACAAGGCCCTCGACCACTGATTGAAGCTTTAAGCCACAAGCGGCAAGCTCCCAAAGGAGTGCCGCTTTGCCCTAACTTGCAGCTTGCAGCTTAAAGCTTGCAGCTACAAACGGAGTGAGACCATGCAGCACGAATCCCATACCCACGGCATCGACATGTCTGCCCTGGGCCGCGACAAGCAGAGCCTGCGCCTGGCCGAAGAGACCGTGGCCATCGAAGTACCGGGCCTGAGCCTGTACTACGGCGACAAGCAAGCCTTGTTCGACGTCAGCATGAATATCCCCAAGCAGCGCGTGACCGCCTTCATCGGCCCGTCCGGCTGCGGCAAGTCGACCCTGCTGCGTACCTTCAACCGCATGAACGACCTGGTTGACGGTTGCCGCGTGGAGGGCGCCATCAACTTGTATGGCACCAACATCTATCGCAAGGGCGAGGACGTGGCCGAGCTGCGCCGTCGTGTGGGCATGGTGTTCCAGAAGCCGAACCCGTTCCCCAAGACCATCTACGAGAACGTCGTCTACGGCCTGCGCATCCAAGGCATCAACAAGAAGCGCACCCTCGACGAAGCGGTCGAATGGGCACTCAAGGGCGCGGCCCTGTGGGACGAGGTGAAGGACCGCCTGCATGACTCGGCCCTGGGCCTGTCCGGTGGCCAGCAGCAGCGTCTGGTGATCGCCCGTACCATTGCCGTGGAGCCGGAAGTGCTGCTGCTCGACGAACCGTGCTCGGCACTGGACCCGATCTCGACGCTGAAGGTCGAAGAACTGATCTACGAATTGAAATCCAAGTACACCATCGTCATCGTGACCCACAACATGCAACAGGCGGCGCGCGTTTCGGACTACACCGCGTTCATGTACATGGGCAAACTGGTCGAATTCGGGGATACCGATACCCTGTTCACCAACCCGGCGAAGAAGCAGACCGAAGACTACATCACCGGTCGCTACGGCTAGTCGGTCTGCCAGCCGCAGGCCGGGGGCCAAGGGATAACACGAACGACTTGAAGCTTGCGGCTTGAGGCTTGCAGCTTTTTCGCGGAGCGAAACGATGATCAACAAAGAAAGCCTTACGCATCACATCTCCCAGCAGTTCAACGCCGAGCTTGAAGAGGTGCGCAGCCACCTTCTGGCCATGGGCGGCCTGGTCGAGAAACAGGTCAACGACGCGGTGACCGCACTGATCGAGGCCGACTCGGGCCTGGCCCAGCAAGTGCGCGAGGTCGATGAGCAGATCAACCAGATGGAGCGCAACATCGACGAGGAGTGCGTACGCATCCTTGCCCGCCGCCAGCCGGCGGCCTCCGACCTGCGGCTGATCATCAGCATCTCCAAGTCGGTGATCGACCTGGAACGTATCGGCGACGAGTCGACCAAGATCGCCCGTCGTGCCATCCAGCTGTGCGAAGAGGGCGAGTCGCCGCGCGGATACGTCGAGGTGCGCCACATCGGCGACCAGGTGCGCAACATGGTCCGCGATGCCTTGGACGCCTTTGCCCGCTTCGACGCCGACCTGGCACTGTCGGTGGCACAGTACGACAAGACCATCGACCGCGAGTACAAGACCGCCCTGCGTGAGCTGGTGACCTACATGATGGAAGACCCGCGATCGATCTCGCGGGTGCTCAGCGTCATCTGGGCCTTGCGTTCGCTGGAGCGCATCGGCGACCACGCGCGCAACATCTCCGAGCTGGTGATTTACCTGGTACGCGGCACCGACGTCCGCCACATGGGCCTCAAGCGCATGAAGGCGGAAGTGCAGGGCACCCCCGTCGAAGAGGCTGAAAGCGCTAATGTTCCGGCTGAACCGGACGATAAATAGTACTGCTCCCGAGCATCAACGCCCGGCCTAGGCCGGGCGTTTTCGTTTGCGGTCGAGCAGCCACCAGGCACCCGCGAACGGTGTGAAGAAGTCCCGCTACACGCGCAGTTGTGGCAAATGGCCATTGCTTGCCGGTAGGCTAGTCGGGATTCAAGAGGAGTATCGATGAGTAAAGTCAATGTACTGGTCGTGGACGACGCCCCGTTCATCCGCGACCTGGTCAGGAAATGCCTGCGCAATGCCTTTCCCGGCATGGTCATCGACGATGCGGTCAACGGTCGCAAGGCCATGGCCATGTTGGGCAAGGAGCCGTTCGACCTGGTCCTGTGCGACTGGGAAATGCCGGAAATGTCTGGCCTTGAGCTGCTCAGCTGGTGCCGCCAGCAGCCCGCGTTGAAGAGCCTGCAGTTCATCATGGTGACCAGCCGTGGTGACAAGGAGAACGTGATCCAGGCCATTCAGGCGGGGGTTTCCGACTTCGTCGGTAAGCCGTTCACCAATGAGCAGTTGCTGACCAAGGTGAAGAAGGCCTTGGCCAAGATCGGCAAGCTCGACAGCCTGATGGCAACCGGGCCTGCGCGGGTGAATTCGGCGTTTGCCAATGATTCCTTGAGTGCCTTGACCGGCGGCAACCCTCAAGCGGCCAAGGTTGCGGCACCTGCGCCAGCGCCGGTGAAGCCTTTGGCGAAGGCATCTGCGCCAGCCACAGCCACAGCCGCACCGTCTGGCCGTGGCCAAGGCCAGCTGCGCTTGGCCAGCGGGATTCAGCCTTGCGTGATCAAGGCATTGAGCCTGAAGGAAGCGCTGTTGGTGGTACGCCGCAGCGAGGCGCTGCCGCAGGTGCTAGAAGGTGCGGTACTGGACCTGGAACAGGGCGAAAACGCCGAAGTTGCGCGGCTGAACGGTTACCTGCATGCCGTCGCGGCGCTGGAGCCCAAGCCCGACAGCGACTGGCTGCAGCTGACGTTCAAGTTCGTCGATCAGGATGCGCAGAAGCTCGATTATCTGTCGCGGCTGATTGCCCGCGGCACGGCGCAAAAGCACTTCACGCCCGGCGCCTGATAGCCACTGTCCTCCTGTGGGTGCGTGCGGCTTTGCGCGACGCAAGGCCGCTGCCACAGCGGACGATCACCATCCGACCAACTGTCATACTCACCGCAAAAGCCGCTGCTAGGCTTCGACAGATCATACCTGTCAAAAAGCCACTATCATGCCCGCCCGCCTGCTGCTGTTCTGTGCATTGCTCATGGCCTCGGCGTCGAGCCTGGGCGTGACCCTCTACCCGATCACCGATGCCGACGGTGTAGCGGCCTATTCCGACCGGCCAGGCCCCGGCGCCAAGCCACTGGAGCTGCGCGAATCCATGGTCGAGTACCAGGAAAGCCAGGTGCGGCTCAACGCGGTCGTCTTCCAAGGTGGCGTCAGCTTCTCTGCGCGCAATGAGTCGCACGTGCCGGTGCAGGTCGAGTTGCACCTGGACAAGCTGATAAACGCGCAGGGCGGCAATGCCCCCCGTATCGTGCGCAGGGTGCTGCCAGGGCGTTCAACGCAAATGCTCAGCGTGCTCAGGGGCCGCCCCGGTACGTTGCTGGGTTACCGCTCGACGCTGCTGCAAGCCATGGGCGACCCGGGGCTGCGGCCGCAGGGCTTTCGCTACGCCTTCCCCTGGCTTGGCGGGCCATTCCGGGTGAGCCAGGGGCCCAACGGCCGTTTCAGCCACTTCGGCCCCAAAGGGCGCTACGCCATGGACATCGCCATGCCTGAGGGCACCACCATCGTTGCCGCACGCGAAGGCGTGGTGGTAAGGGTCGAGAACAGCCAGACCGGGCGCGGCAGCAACCCCTCGGGCAATTTCGTCAGGGTGCTGCACGCGGACGGCACCATGGGCGTGTACCTGCACCTGATGCGCGGTTCGGTGGTGGTGGGCGAGGGGCAGCGGGTGAAGCAGGGGCAGATGCTGGCCAAGTCAGGCAATACCGGCAACAGCAGCGGACCGCACCTGCATTTTGTGGTGCAGCGCAACGTGGGCTTGGCGCTGGAGTCGATACCGTATCAGTTCGACAGGCCAATCAGCGGGCTGCCGGACTTCACCGCCGGCAACCCTTGAGCGGGCTGGGGCCGGAAGGCGGCCCCGCCTGAGGTCAATCCAGCTTCAGCACCTTGGCCAGGACGATCTTCGGCCCTTTCATCTTCTTGATGATGATGCGCAGGCCTTCGACCTCCAGCACTTCCTCTTCCTCAGGTACGCGCTTGAGGGTTTCATAGATCAGCCCCGCCAGGGTTTCGGCCTCGATGTGGTCAAGGTCGATACCCAGCAGGCGCTCGACCTTGAACAGCGGCGTGTCACCGCGCACCAGCAGCTTGCCCGGCTGGTAGGCGAGGATGCCGCGCTCGGTCTTGCGGTGTTCGTCCTGAATGTCGCCCACCAGTACTTCAAGCACGTCTTCCATGGTCAGGTAGCCGATCACCTTGCCATCGGCTTCTTCCACCAGCACGAAATGCGCACCGCCCTTGCGGAACTGCTCCAGCAGCTGCGACAGCGGCATATGCCGGGAGACGCGCTCCAGCGGCCGGGCCAGGTCTTCAAGGTCAATGGTTTCGGGCAGGTGGTCGAGCTCGGCGAGCTCCAGCAGCAGGTCCTTGATGTGCAGCAAACCGGTGAACTCTTCGCGCTCGGCGTCGTACACCGGGTAACGGCTGAACTTGTGGCGGCGCAGCAGTGCCAGGATCTGCTTGAGCGGGGCGTGGGCGTCGATGCTGACCATGTCCTCGCGGGAGTTGGCCCAGTCGACCACTTCCAGCTCGCCCATTTCCACCGCCGAGGCCAGCACGCGCATGCCTTGGTCGCTCGGGTCCTGGCCGCGGCTGGAGTGCAGGATCAGCTTGAGCTCTTCGCGGCTGTAGTGATGCTCGTGGTGCGGGCCAGGCTCGCCTTGGCCGGCAATGCGCAGGATGGTGTTGGCGCTGGCATTGAGCAGGTAGATGGCCGGGTACATTGCCCAGTAGAACACGTACAGCGGCACTGCCGTCCACAGCGACAGCAGCTCGGGCTTGCGGATCGCCCAGGACTTGGGCGCCAGCTCACCGACCACGATGTGCAGGTAAGAGATGACGAAGAAGGCGACGAAGAACGAAATGCCCTTGATCAGCTCCGGCGTGTCGACGCCCAAGTAGGCCAGCAGCGGCTCCAGCAGGTGGGCGAAGGCCGGCTCACCGACCCAGCCCAGGCCCAGCGAGGCGAGGGTGATGCCCAGCTGGCAGGCGGACAGGTAGGCGTCCAGCTGATTGTGTACCTTGCGCAGGATGCTGCCACGCCAGCCGTGCAGTTCGGCGATGGAATCGACGCGGGTGGAGCGCAGCTTCACCATGGCGAACTCGGCGGCTACGAAGAAGCCGTTGAGCAGTACCAGGAGCAAGGCAAAGATGATCATGCCGAAATCGGCGAATAACGAGGTGAGGCTGATACCAGGGGAAGGGTCCATGATGGATTTTTTACGGGGTCCGTCTTTGGGGAATGGAGAAAAAAAGTGCCAGCACAGGCTGGCACAGGGGATCCAATGTAGCGGTTGAAGCCGCAAAAGCAAAGGGTGATGGACGTGATGGGGCTGTTGGGCAGCCCGTTCAACCCTTGCCGTTAGCCAATTGTGCTGGTGCGAAATGGCAGGTGAAGGTGCTCCCATGCCCCGGCACACTGCTGATCTCCAACCGCCCGCGATGGCGCAACAGCACATGCTTGACGATCGCCAGGCCCAGCCCTGTGCCCCCGGTATTGGACGCCCGGCTGGAGTCGACCCGGTAAAACCGCTCGGTCAATCGCGGCAAATGCTTGGCATCGATACCAATGCCAGAATCCTGCACGCTCAGGTGTGCGCCGTGCGCATCGGCCCACCAGCGGATGCGAATGCTGCCCTCGTCCGGGGTGTACTTGACCGCGTTGAACACCAGGTTGGAGAACGCACTGCGCAGCTCGGCCTCGCTGCCCTTCAGGCACACGCCGGGTGCGGCCTCCAGGCTGATGCGCTGGTTGCGCGGCCCGGACAGCGCCTGGGCATCGCCCTTGATCGACTGCAGCAAGGCATCGATCGACACTGGCAGGTTGTCGGAGGGGTAGTCGGTGGCTTCCAGCTTGGCCAGCAGCAACAGGTCGTTGAGCAGGGTCTGCATGCGCGAGCCTTGCTGGCTCATCTGCTGCAGGGCCCGGCGCCAGCGCGGGTTCACGTCCTCGACGTTGTCCAGCAGGGTTTCCAGGTAGCCGGTAATCACCGTCAGCGGTGTCCGCAGCTCGTGGGAAACGTTGGCGACGAAGTCCTTGCGCATCTGTTCGAGCTGGTGGATGCGGGTGACGTCGCGCACCAGCATCAGGTGCTCGTTGTTGCCGTAGCGAGTGATGTGCAGCTGCACGCGCATACGGTCATTGATCGGCGAGGGGATTTCCAGTGGCTCGACGTAGTTCTCCGCTTCGAAGTACTCCTTGAAGCGCGGGTGGCGTACCAGGTTGGTCACCTGCTGGCCGCCGTCCTGCGGGGTCTTGAAGCCCAGCAGGGTTTCTGCGGCGCGGTTCCACCACTCCAGGTTGCCGTCGCTGTCGAGCATGATCACCGCATCGCGCAGCGCGGCAGTAGACTCCTGGACCCGGTCGATCACCGCTTGCAGGCGGCCGCGCACGCGTTGGTCGCGACGTTGCAGGTGATAGATGCTGTCGAACACTTCGCCCCACAGGCCGTAACCGTCGGGTGGCGCCTCGTCGGGTTGGTGGTTGCGCAGCCAGTCATGCAGGCGCAGCAGCTGCTTGAGGGTCCAACCCAGGTACAGCGCCAGGCCGATGGCCAGGCTCCAGCCGTAATAGCCGCTGACCAGCCCGCCGACCAGGCAGACAGTGATCAGCAGCAGCAGGTGGCGAATCAGGGTCGCGTGCCAGTTCTGGTTCAATTTGACGGGATCCTTCGGATCCAGCTGCAAGTTGCAAGCTTCAAGCTGCAAGAAGAAGCGGATCTGTGATGCTGATAGTCCTTTTTCTAGCCTTCACGCTGCCGGCTTTTGCTTGCAGCTTGCAGCTTGCAGCTAGCTTTTGGTCGAGAAGCGGTAGCCAGTGCCACGGACGGTTTGTACCAGATTTTCGTAAGCTTCACCCAGCGCCTTGCGCAGGCGGCGGATGTGCACGTCGACGGTACGCTCCTCGACATAGACGTTGCCGCCCCAGACCTGGTCGAGCAGCTGGCCACGGGTGTAGGCGCGTTCCTGGTGGGTCATGAAGAACTGCAGCAGGCGGTATTCGGTGGGGCCCATCTCGGCGGGCTTGCCGTCGATGGTCACGCGGTGGCTGATCGGGTCGAGCAGCAGGCCGCCTACTTCAATCGGTGCCTCGCTGTCGCTCGGGCCGGTGCGACGCAGCACGGCCTTCAGGCGGGCGACCAGTTCGCGCGGCGAGAACGGTTTGGTGATGTAGTCGTCGGCACCCACTTCCAGGCCCTGGATCTTGTTGTCCTCTTCACCCTTGGCGGTGAGCATGATGATCGGGATGTCCCCGGTCAGCTCGTCACGCTTCAGGCGGCGGGCCAGCTCGATACCCGAGGTGCCCGGCAGCATCCAGTCGAGCAGGATCAGGTCAGGCTTGCGGTCGACGATGATCGCGTGGGCCTGCTGGGAGTTTTCTGCTTCCAGGCAGTCGTAGCCGGCCATTTCCAATGCAACGGCGATCATCTCGCGAATAGGCGCTTCGTCGTCGACGATCAGAATGTTCCTGCCAACCATGCTCAAAACCTCTCCTGGAAAATCGTGTCTGGCCCGCATTAGATAACGGAATTATTGCAGCTGTGTGACAGGACATTGGCTGTTATGGCGACATTGCATGACTGGGCTAGGCTTCAAGGGGCCGCTGTGGCGGCAAATCCGAACTCATTTCCCCCGTAACAATGGTGAATCCAATGACACGACATACGCTGAGCTGGATGGCCCTTTTCGCTGCGCTGGCGCTCCCGGGGGTGGCCTCGGCCCACCATGCGATGGAGAAGAACGGCATGTGGGTCGATCATGCCGGCATGACGCTGTACACCTTTGACAAAGACGCCGGTGGCAAGTCGATGTGCAATGGCGAGTGTGCCAAGAACTGGCCGCCATTGATGGTGAAAGCCGATGATGAGCCTGCCAAGGACAAGTGGTCGGTGGTAATGCGTGATGATGGCGCCAAGCAGTGGGCTTATGACGGCAAGCCACTGTATACCTTCATCAAGGACAAGAAAGCCGGTGACATGACCGGTGATGGCGTGAAAGACGTCTGGCACGTCGCCAAGCCTTGAGGCACTTTGCATGACCCTGTGGAAGCGGTTAGACCCGCTCCCACAGGGTCTGTATTGACTGTCAGCGCAGCGCGTAGTCCAGGACCACGCCAATGAAGACCAGCAGCCCCGCCCAGTGATTGTGCAAAAACGCCTTGAAGCATGAATCCCGGTCCAGTTTGCGTGTCGACCAGAACTCCCAGGCAAAGCACACGGCAGCCGCCAGCAGCCCCAGGTGGAACCAGCCACCCAGCTCGAAGCGGCTCCCCGCCAGCAGCAGGCAGCCCAACGACAGCAGCTGCAAGGTCAGGATGATCACCCGATCCGCTTCGCCGAACAGGATGGCCGTCGACTTCACGCCGATCTTCAGGTCATCGTCGCGATCGACCATGGCGTAGTAGGTGTCATAGCCCACGGTCCACAGCAGGTTCGCGATGTACAGCAGCCAGGCGCTGGCCGGCAGCTCGCCCCCGGCCGCCGTGAAGGCCATGGGGATGCCCCAGGAATACGCGGCGCCCAGCACCACCTGCGGGTAATAGGTGTAGCGCTTCATGAACGGGTAGCAGAACGCCAGGGCTACCGCCCCGAACGACAGCCAGACCGTGCGGCTGTTGGTGCACAGCACCAGCAGAAAACTTACCGCGACCAGAATCGCGAACAGCGCCAGAGCCTCGCGTGGCTTGACCCGGCCGCTGGCCAGGGGGCGGTCGGCGGTGCGTTTGACGTGGCCATCGACCTTGCGGTCGGCAAAGTCATTGATGCAGCAACCTGCGGCGCGCATCAGCACAACGCCAAGGCCGAAGATCAGCACGTTGGCCAGGGTCGGCGAACCTTGCCCGGCAATCCACACCGCCGACAGGGTAGGCCACAGCAGCAGGTAGATACCGATCGGGCGGTCCATGCGGCTTAGCTGGACAAAATCCCAGGCGCGCGGGTGCCAGCGGTTAAGCGACTTGAGCAATTGCAGGTACATCAGCGGGTTTCCTCCTTGGCCGCTTGCCACAAGGCTGGCAGGAATACCTCGGCCACCAGCAGGTCCAGGCCGTCCCGTTCGAAACGTGAGCGGCGGCCCCAGAGCCTGTCGTGCGCGGCTTCGGCCGGCAACCAGGCCTGTGGATAACTGCACACCTCGATAGGGTGGCGAATGAATGCCTGATCACAGAACAGCAACTCGCCCAGCGAGCGGCTGCCCAGGGTCTCGAGGTCCAGACCGCCGCGCTCCAGGGCGCTGCGGCTGGCCACGCTGCGGGCGAATACCCAGGGCTGGCCATGACCGCGCAGGTAGACTTCGCGCACCCAGCCTTGCGCCCCGGGCGCAATGCCCAGCGCCTGGCACTCGTCATCGCGCAGGGTCTGCCAGCCTTCAAGCAGCGGGGTCACGCAGAAGTGCTCGCGGGACAGGTGGGTCAGGCGGCGAGTCAGCGAGCCCTCGTCGAACAGCCAGCCCAGGGTCGGCTGGTCGAGCTTGGTCGCCAGCTGTGAATACGCCAGCCACGCGACAGCGGCTGCTTGCGGGGATTCGTACGACACGTCGGTATGCTTGTTACAGCCAGAGAGGCGGCGAGCTTAGCATGTTGCCCCGACTGCTTGCATACTGCTGGCAGGGCCAGTAAAAAGCCCCCAAAGATTGCGCGATGGCCCTGTGTGCGGCTTGCCCGCGAAAACCCATCAGCAGCGACACAACGCCTGAACCGAGGAACCGCGTACCCATGAAGAAGTGGCAATGTATTGTCTGTGGCCTGATTTACGACGAGGCCGAAGGCTGGCCGGATGACGGCATCGAGCCTGGTACCCGCTGGGAAGATGTGCCGCAGGACTGGCTGTGCCCCGACTGCGGCGTGGGCAAGAGCGACTTCGAAATGATCGCCATCGGCTGATCACAACCCTGTTTCAACTGAGGAAAGCACGACATGACGTCCCCTGTTGTCATCATCGGTACTGGCCTGGCCGGTTACAACCTGGCCCGTGAATTTCGCAAGCTCGATGGCGAGACGCCGCTGCTGTTGATTACCGCCGACGATGGTCGTTCCTACTCCAAACCCATGCTCTCCACGGGCTTCGCCAAGCTCAAGGATGCCGATGGGCTGTGCATGGCCGAGCCGGGCGCGATGGCCGAGCAGCTCAAGGCCGAAATCCGCACCCACACGCGCATCAGCGGTATCGACCCCGGGCACAAGCGCCTGTGGATCGGCGAAGAGGCCGTGGCCTATCGCGACCTGGTACTGGCCTGGGGTGCCCAGACCGTGCAGGTACCGATCGAGGGCGATGCTGGCGGGCAGGTTTTCCCGATCAATGACCTGGAGGATTACGCACGCTTTCGCGCCGCCGCCGCCGGCAAACAGCGCGTGCTGGTGCTGGGTGCCGGGCTGATCGGCTGCGAGTTTGCCAATGACATGAGCCTGGGCGGGTTCAAGGTCGATGTGGTGGCCCCGTGCGAACAGGTCATGCCGACCCTGTTGCACCCAGCCGCTGCCGCCGCCGTGCAGGCCGGGCTCGAAGGGCTTGGCGTGCGCTTTCACCTGGGCCCGGTGCTGACGCGTCTGCAGCGCGTGGCTGAAGGCCTTGAGGGGCACCTGTCGGATGGCAGCGTGATCGCCTGTGACCTGGTGGTGTCGGCCATCGGCCTGCGCCCACGTACCGATCTGGCCGCTGCCGCCGGCCTCAGGATCAACCGCGGTGTGGCTGTGGACCGCCAGTTGCAAACCTCCCACGACAACATCTACGCCCTGGGCGACTGTGCCGAGGTCGATGGCATCAACCTGCTCTATGTCATGCCGCTGATGAGCTGTGCCCGGGCCTTGGCGCAGACCCTGGCCGGCAACCCCACGGCCGTCAGCTACGGCCCGATGCCGATCACCGTGAAGACCCCCGCATGCCCGCTGGTTGTCTCGCCGCCACCGCAGGGGCGTGAAGGCACTTGGCAGGTGCAAGGGCAGGGCAGTGACCTCAAGGTGCTGTGCCACGATGCCGACGGCACGCTGCTGGGCTATGCCCTGACCGGTGCGGCAGTCATGGAGAAGCTGGCCCTGAATCGCCAGTTACCGCCTGTAATGGCCTAAATAGACGGCGTTCTGTCGGATTTACCCGGTTGTTGCCCACACAATGGCCGCCCAGATACTGGCGCGGCCTCGGTGGGCGTGCCATTCTCACTTCCGTCTGCCGCAGATTAGAGCCTGCGGTGCCTTGAGCGCTGCCCCCAGAGGCAGCACGGCATAACAACAAAAATCCCGTCAAAGAGGCTTTACCATGCGCAAACCAGAACTCGCCGCTGTCATCGCCGATAAGGCCGACCTGACCAAGGAAAAGGCCAACGTGGTGCTGAATGCGATTCTCGACAGCATCACCGGTGCCCTGGACAAGGACACCGTGACCCTGGTCGGTTTCGGCACCTTTGAAAAACGTCACCGTGGTGCGCGTACCGGCAAGAACCCACAGACCGGCGAGCCGGTAAAGATCAAGGCCAGCAACACCGTAGCCTTCAAGCCTGGAAAGAACCTGCGCGATAGTGTTAACACGCCTGCCAAGCCGGCCAAGAAAGGCAAATGATCCACACCTGACAACCTCAGTGTCAGCCAAGCGGGCGCCCCAGGGCGCCCGTTGTGCTTTGTGTGGGGATATGTTGCGAACTTGCGTAAATCGTTCGATAAGAGGATAAACTGCGCGACTCAGTCATTTTTTATTCGAGGCGCGTTGATGAAGTTCCGCTTTCTTCTCTGGGCCATGGGGCTGTTGATGGCCAGGGCCAGCCGTAACAACCCGGCGTTCAAGCAGCAGCTCAAGGACAAGGACCTGGTCTTCCAGATGCAGACCCTGGACGGCAAAATCGCCCGGCACTTCATCGTCAGTGACGAACGCATCAGCAGCAAAGGTGGCGCGCACCCAGAGCCTGCCTTCGCCATTGCGTTCAAGGATGCCGCTTACGGGTTCGCCACGCTGCAGGCGGGCAACAAGCAGCTGGCCTTCATGCAGGGGATTCAGGACAAGAACATCCAGATCAAGGGCAATCCGGCGCTGGTGATGTGGTTCCAGGGCTTGATGAAGTACCTGAAGCCGAAGAAAAAGCGCTGAGGTCGCAGGCCCTGCGGGAGCGGGTTGACCCGCCCACACAGAGGCCAATGCGCATCAATGCGGGGCGTGGAACTGCGAAGCCAGCTCGCGCAGCAAGGTCTCTGCCTCCAGCACCTTGTTCACCACATCCTCGGCCTTGTCCCGCGTTACCCCCAGCCGCTCCAGCAGCTCATCGGGTACTTCCTCCTGTGGCCCTGAGCCAATGCCGCGCGAACGCAGCAGGCGCGTCGCCAGGCATACCAGGTTGGGGAATGCCGCGTAGTCGCCGTCATAGGACGGGTCGTGCTGGAAGCGCAGCGCAGTCGAGAGCTCTTCGGGCATGTCCCACAGTTTCATCAGCCAGGCGCCGATCTGTTCGCGGTTGATACCCAGCAGGTGCTGTTCCACGTAGGTGTGGCACAGGTGCGGGTTGACCTCCAAATGGCGGCAGATCAGCGAGAAGTGGGGCGGGAACACATGCGCCAGCAGCAGGTAGCCAAAGTTGTGCAGCAGCCCGGCCAGGTAGGTCAGGCCAGCTTCGGGGCGTTCTGCCCGCGGCATGGCGCGGGTCAGGCCCTCGATGATGGCTGCGGTGTAGATCGACTGTTGCCAGTACGGCGTGGCTTGCTGCGGGTGGTCTTTGGGCAGGCTCAGTGTCTTGCCCAGGGCCAGCCCAAGGGCCAGGTTGATTACCAGGTCGAAGCCCAGCACGCGCACGATGGCGTCTTCCACCGAGCGGATCTTGCCGGGTGAGGCGTAGTAGGGCGATGCCGCCCAACTCACCACCTGGGCAGCCAGCGCCGGGTCGGTCTCGACCACGCCGGTAATGTCATCGATGCTGGCGTTGGGGTCTACGCGCAGCTTGATGATCTTCTGCGCGGTGTCGGCCAATGGCGGGATTTCGATGGTTTCTTCCAGGCGTTTCTGGATGCGGCGTGCCGTGAAGGCCTGGACGGCCTGGCTGATCTCGTGGGGGTCGTCATGCGGCCGGTCGAGGTTAGGGCTGATGGCCTTGACCTCCTGGCCAAAGCTGCTGGCGCTGGCCTTGGTGAGCATGCGCTTGAAGTTCGTGCGGTCGATCTCGAGCAGCAGGCCGGCTTCACCGGACTGAATCAGCACGGTCTCGCAGTCGAGCAGGCTTTTTTCGTATTGGCACGGCGAGCTGGTCAGCGCCGGAATGCCCGGCAGGCGCTTGAGGTGGTGCTTGTCGAGCATCTGCTTGAGCCGTGGCACCGATACCGCCGTCAGCTTGCGACCGGTCAGCTCGCCCAGGCGATTGAGGTCAAGCAGCTGGCTCTGTGGGAACAACACCATCAGGGCGCCGATTTCGTCGTCGAGCAAGACCGCCTGCACCCGCGAGGCGGCGGGCAATTGCGCATGCTCGACCACTTCGCGGTAGGTGACGCCCACCTTATCGAGCAGCAGCCTGATGACAGAGGGGGCGTGTGGGGTTGCGGTGTCCAGGGCAACTTCAGTCATGGTCCGTATCCACTCGTTCTTTTAAACGCGAAGTATAACCAGTCCCGTCGCAAATCTGGATCCATTCTGGAACTGGCGTCACACTTGGCCATATTGCTGGCCATGGCGCAGCCAGCGGTCAAGCAGCGGGCTGACGTGGTCCGGCCAGCGCGCGATCAGGGCTTGGGCGGCATCACGCACGGCCGGCAGCAGGTCGGCATCGCGCATCAGGTCAGCGACCTTGAACTGTAGCAGACCGGTCTGGCGGGTCCCCAGCATCTCGCCAGGGCCGCGCAGTTCCAGGTCTTTTTCGGCGATGATGAAGCCATCGTTGGTTTCGCGCATGATCCCTAGGCGTTCGCGGCCGATCTGCGACAGCGGCGGGTGATACAGCAACACGCAATGGCTTGCAGCGCTGCCCCGGCCTACCCGGCCGCGTAGCTGGTGCAGCTGGGCCAGGCCCAGGCGCTCGGGGTTCTCGATGATCATCAGGCTGGCATTGGGCACGTCCACGCCCACCTCAATGACCGTGGTCGCGACCAGCAGCTGCAGCTCTGCGGCCTTGAACTGCGCCATGATTTCGGCCTTTTCCGCAGGCTTCATGCGCCCGTGGATAAGGCCGACCCGCAGCTCGCCCAGGGCGCTGCCAAGCTCCTCATAGGTACTCTCGGCCGCCTGGCAGGTGAGTTCTTCGGATTCTTCGATCAAGGTGCACACCCAGTAGGCCTGGCGCCCTTCTGCACAGGCGGCGCGTACCCGCTCGACCACCTCGAAGCGGCGGCTGTCGGCCACCAGCACGGTGTTCACGGGGGTACGGCCGGGTGGCAACTCGTCGAGCACCGAGGTATCGAGGTCGGCGTAGGCGCTCATCGCCAGGGTCCGCGGGATCGGTGTGGCGGTCATGATCAACTGGTGCGGGCAAAGCTCGCCGGCCACGCCTTTCTTGCGCAGGGCCAAGCGTTGCTGCACGCCGAATCGGTGCTGTTCATCGATGATCGCCAGGGCCAGGTACTTGAATTTGACCTCTTCCTGAAACAGCGCATGGGTGCCCACCACCATCGGTGCGCCGTTGGCGATCTGCTCCAGTGAACTGGCGCGGGCCTTGCCTTTGAGCTTGCCAGCCAGCCATGCCACCTCGATGCCCAGCGGTTCGAGCCAGCGCTTGAAGGTGATGTAGTGCTGTTCGGCGAGGATCTCGGTGGGCGCCATCAACGCCACCTGGTAACCGGCCTCCAGCGCTTGCAGCGCCGCCAGTGCAGCGACCACCGTCTTGCCGGCACCGACATCGCCCTGTACCAGGCGCATCATCGGCTCGGCCTGGGCAAGGTCGTAGGCAATTTCGTTGGCCACACGCTGCTGGGCACCGGTCGGCTTGAAGCCCAGGTTGGCCAGGTACTGCGCCGGCAACCGGCTGGCCTTGGGCAGCACGGGGGCACGCAGGCTGCGCAGGCTCTCGCGCAGCCGTTGCTGCGACAGCTGATGGGTCAGCAGTTCCTCGAAAGCCAGGCGGTGCTGAGCCCAATGCTGGCCTTCGGCAAGCTCGTCGAGGTCGGCATCGGCCGGCGGGTTGTGCAGATAACGGATGGCGTCGTCCAGCGGCGCCAGCTGGTAGTCCCGGGCCAGCTCATCGGGCAGCCAGTCTGGCAGGCTGCGCGGGCCAAGCATGCCCAGGCTTTGCTGGCAGAGCAGGCGCAGGCGTTGCTGGGTGAGGCCTTCGGTGGTCGGGTAGATCGGCGTCAGGGTCTGTTCTACCGGGGGTGGAGGCTCGTCGCCGTTCAGCGCCCGGTACTCTGGGTGATAGATCTCCAGGCCAGAGGCGCCAGGGCGGGCTTCGCCATAGCAGCGCAGGTGCGTGCCGCGTTTCAGGCCTTCTTTCTGCGCGTTGCTGAAGTGATAGAAGCGCAGGCTCAGCACCCCGCTGCCATCACCCAGGCGCACCACCAGGCTGCGGCGCTTGCCCATGGTCACGTCAGCGCCACTGACCACCCCTTCGATGACCGCGTCCTGGCCTGGGCGCAGGGCGCCGATGGGCACCACGCGGGTGCGGTCCTGGTAGCGCAGCGGCAGGTGGAACAACAGGTCCTGCAGGTTCTCCAGGCCGACCTTGGCGAGTTTTTCCGCCATGGCATCGCCCACGCCCTTGAGTACCGTGACCGGGACCTTCGACAGCTCACTCATGACTCAGGCCGGCTGTTCCGCAGAGGGTTTGGCGACCGAGCAGAGGCGGATCGAGTCGGCGAGGATCTCGATGGCCTTGGGCCGCGGGAAGCTGGCACGCCAGGCAATGGCCACGGTACGGAACGGTGCCGGTGCCGTCAGTGGGCGCACTTCGATGACGCCCGGCGCGTAGTGGTGGCTGTGCACCGCCGACAGCGGCAGGATCGAGACGCCAAGGCCCGAGGCGACCATGTGGCGAATGGTTTCAAGCGAGCTGGATTCCACCGTGGTGTGCCGGGCGCCTTCACCGCCCTTGTTCAGGGTCGGGCAGGCTTCCAGGACCTGGTCGCGGAAACAGTGGCCTTCGCCCAGCAGCAGCAGGCTCTTGTCGTTGAGCATGGCGGTATCGATGGTTTTTTTCGCCGTCCACGGGTGATCGGCGGGCATCAAGGCGCAGAATGGCTCATCGTACAGCGGCAGGGTCAGCACGTCGGCTTCGTTGAACGGCAGGGCGATGATCACCGCGTCCAGTTCGCCGTTGCGCAGCTTTTCGCGCAGTACGTGGGTGAAGTTCTCTTCGATGTACAGCGGCATCTGTGGTGCCACGCGGTGCAACTGCGGGATCAGGTGCGGGAAGAGATAAGGGCCGACGGTATAGATGGCACCGACCTTGAGCGGGGCGGTCAGTTGGTTCTTGCCGGCCTGGGCCAGCTCACGGATGCCCTGGGCCTGTTCCAGTACCTTCTGCGCCTGGGCAACGATGCTTTCACCGACCGGGGTCAGGCGAACCGCGCTCTTGCTGCGCTCGAAGATCAGCACGCCAAGCTCGTCCTCGAGCTTCTTCACACCGACCGACAGGGTCGGCTGGCTCACGTGGCAACGTTCGGCCGCGTGGCCGAAATGCTGTTCCTGGGCGAGTGTGACGATGTAGCGTAATTCTGTGAGGGTCATAACGTGCGTCCATGAAGTTGCGAGCCCAGCATAGCGGCTGCAATCGATAGACGCACGTTATCAGACTTGCCGATTTGTGACAGAAACAAAAGTCTCAGCGGCGGTCCAGCGAGTAGACGAACGGCGCCACGACTTCGATCGTGCCGTTGTTCAGCAACTCCGGTGGCGGCTTGGGTACCGTGCCGGCGCGACGGATCATTTCCAGCGTTGCGCGGTCCAGTGCTGCACTCCCCGAACCACCCGCCATGGCGTACGACACTACCTTGCCTTCGGCATCGACCACGAAACGCAGGCGGTTGATGCCCTGCAGGCCGCGACGACGCGCGTCTTCCGGATAGCGCTTGTACTTGGCCAGGTGGCGCAGCAGGTCGCTCTGCCAGGTAGGCAGGGCGTTGCTGTTGGACGCGATGCTCGGTGCCGGTGCTGCGGACTTCTGGGGCGGCGTATTGCTTGGCGGTGCATCCACCACCTCCTCGGTCGGAGGCGCTTCCTTCGGCGGCTCAGGCTTTTTCTCAGGCTTGGGCGGCTGTGGCTTGGCCTTCGGCTTGGGCGGCTTGGCGATGGCGATCTTGGGTTTAGGCGCTTCCACCAGCTTGGGCAACGGCAGTTCTTCGACCGGTGCCGGCGGCTGTGGGGCGGCTTTGGGAGGAGGTGGTGGCGCAGGCTCCGGCAACGGTGCCAGCTCGACCATCATGGCTGCCGGCGGCAGCTCGATGGCCTGAGGCACCGACCAGTTGAGCGTGAGCAGCACAGCGACGGCATGGACACCCAGCACAAGTGCCAGGCTGCCGCTGTAACGCGCCAGATTGTGCCGCGTCTTCGTCATTTCTTGGCTGCCGTCTCGAGACCTACCAGACCGACTTTGAGGTAGCCGGCCGCGCGCATGTTGTTCATCACTTCCATCAGGTCACCGTAATCCACGCCCTTGTCGGCCTGGAAGAAGATGGTGGTTTCCTTGTCGCCCTTGGTCTTGGCGTCGAGCATCGCGCCAAGTTGCGCGGGTGCAGGTACCTGGTCGTCGCCGACATACAGCTTCTGGTCGGCCTTGACGCTGACGAACACGGGTTTCTCGGGCCTCGGCGCCGGCTTGGCGGTCGAGGCTGGCAGGTCGACCTTGATGTCGACCGTTGCCAAGGGCGCCGCCACCATGAAGATGATCAGCAGTACCAACATGACGTCGATGAACGGCGTAACGTTGATTTCGTGGTTTTCGGCGAGGTCGTCGCCACCTTCGTTGAGATGCAGGCCCATGGCTTACCCCACTTTCACCATGTGCGGGGCGGCGCGCTCGCTGCCTTGGTGGTCCAGGTCACGGCTGACCAGCAGCAGCACCTGGGCAGAAGCGTCGGACACCTGAGCCTTGTAGCCGGCAATGGAGCGGGCGAAGACGTTGTAGATGACCACGGCCGGGATTGCCGCAACCAGGCCCAGGGCTGTTGCCAGCAGGGCTTCGGCGATGCCGGGGGCAACGACTGCCAGGTTGGTGGTTTGGGTCTTGGCGATGCCGATGAAGCTGTTCATGATGCCCCATACGGTGCCGAACAGACCGACGAAGGGTGCGGTGGAACCGATGGTGGCCAGTACGCCGGTGCCGCTGCTCATGTTGCGGCCGCTGGCAGCGACCAGGCGCTCCAGGCGGAAGGCGACGCGTTCCTTGATGCCTTCTTTTTCACGCGCGTTGGCCGACAGGCGCATTTCTTCGAGGGCATCGTGGACCAGGGTGTGGGCCAGGGTGCCTTCCTTGTTGGAGACCTCGCTGGCTTCCTTGAGGCTGGCGGACTTCTTCAACTGGGCGATCTCGCCGCGCAGACGACGCTTGGCGCCCATCAGCTCGAAGCCTTTGGCGATCCAGATGGTCCAGGTGATGATCGAGGCGATGGCCAGGCCGATCATGACGATCTTCACCACGATGTCGGCGTTCTTGTACATGCCCCATGGCGACAGGTCGTGGGCCATGCCCAGGGTAGTATCCTCGACCAGTGCTTCGACGCCCGGGTCTACAGCGACCGGTGCATCGACCGGGGTCGCGGCAGGCGCGTCGGCAACGGGCGCCGAGCCATCAGCGGCCGGGGCTGGGGCGGCGGCGGGAGTAGCGGGGGCGGCAGCGGCAGCAGCAGGTGTGCTGGCGTTGGCGGTTGGCTCATCGGCCATGGCCACTGGGGCCAGCACCAGGCTGAACATCAGCGCGGCGATGGCACGCCAGGCGCGCGACGGGGTTGGCGAAGCGGAGGGTTGAGTACGTGTCATGCTAGCCGGACCTGATGAAGAAAAAGAGTGAACGTTCTCCAAGGCCTCGAGAGCGGCCGAGAACAGATAGGGGCGCCATTATTGCAAGTAATTCTTGTTAACAAAAGTAATCTCGTTGCTTTTTTCGCCTATCGTCTAGCCGCCCATCGTGTAGCGTGGCTGGTTTGATCCACTGGTCTAGGGAGTTTTGAGATGTTGGACCTGTCCGTAATGGTCGTAGGTTGTGGTGATGTAGGTGGCCGGCTTGCCCGGCAATTGCTTGCCCGTGGCTGGCTGGTGAGCGGCTTGCGCCGTTCGATCGCGCAACTGCCCGAGGGCGTTGTGCCGGTGGCTGCCGACCTGTCCGATGCGGCCATCCCCGCAGCGTGGCCGCAGCGTGCGCCGGATTATCTGGTGTATTGCGTGGCGGCCAGCCAGCACGATGAGGTGGGGTATCAGGCCGCCTATGTTGACGGCCTGCGCCATGTTCTGGCTTGGCTGGCAGCGCGTGGGCAGCACCCACGACGCCTGTTGTTCGTGTCCAGCAGCAGCGTGTTTGCGCAACAAGAGGGTGAGTGGATCGATGAGACGGCGGCCACTGAACCTGAAGGGTATTCCGGGCGCGTAATGCTTGAAGCCGAGCGCCTGGCGTTGGCCAGTGGTATCCCGGCAAGCGTGGTGCGTTTGACCGGCATCTACGGGCCGGGCCGTGAGTGGCTGCTGAGCCAGGTACGCCAGGGGTATCGGGTGGCCGAGCAGCCGCCGCTGTATGGCAACCGCATCCATGCCGAGGATGCAGCGAGCCTGCTGGCCTTCCTGCTGCAGGCGGATGCCGACGGCGTGGCGCTGGACGATTGCTATATAGGTGTCGATGACGACCCGGCGCCGCTGGCCGATGTGGTGGCCTGGTTGCGCGGGTACATGGGGGTTACCGAGTGGTCGGATGAGCAGCGGGTGCGCCGTACCGGCAGCAAGCGCTGCAGCAATGCCCGCGTGCGGGCATTGGGCTGGGTGCCGGCGTATCCGAGCTACAAGGAAGGGTACGCGGCCATTCTGCAAGGGAAAGGCTGACGGGCTGGGGCCGCTTAGCGGCCCTTTCCGGCCGGTCCGGGGCCGGCAAGGCCGCGAATGGCTTCAGTTCTTCTCAAGCACCCACTGACGAGAACCGGCTGCCAATGCAGGCATCTCGTCCGGCTGTGCACGGTTCACCGCCTGGAAAATCTCCAGCTTGTCGCCATCACGCTTGAGAATGAACGGCGCACCACGTTGCTTGCGCTCCAGCCACAGGCTGTCGTTGCTGCCGCCCATGGTCGCGCAATCGCCCGCCAGGCACAGGGCAAAACGGTCCGGGCCGGGCAGGCCGGTCACGCCGCCGTTATCGGCGAAACGCACCACGCTACCTTGACCCTGGCCTTCGACGATCTTCCAGTCGCCGCCCAGGTAAGCCTGATACAGCGCCTTCTCGAAGCTGCCACCCAGGGGCGCATTGCCCGGCTGCTTGGCGCGCACGAAGGTCTGCTTGGCACCGGACTGGTCGGTGGTTTTCAGCTCGTCACCGTCCAGCTCAAGCTGCTCGGTCTGCCCGCCCTGGAAGCTGGCCTGCCACTGCTTTTCAGTGGCGCTCAGTTGGCCATCGGCGGCCTCGAAACCATTGCTGAAGCTGGCCTGCTGGTCGGCTATATCGAGTTTCCACTCGAACACCGGGCCATGCTCATTCAGGGCCTGACGCAGGCTGCCACCCTTGACGGCGGCTTTGATGGCGTCCTGGTTGATCCAGGTGCCGTTGAAGTCTTCGGGTTTATGACTGGCGCAACCGCTCAAAAGCAGGGCTGCCAGCGCGAGGGGCAGTGCTTGACGCATGGTAGGTAACCTTGGGGGAGAGAGCGTGACGGGCAGAGCGCCCGTCACCGGGGGCATCACTCGATGACCAGGATCGCGTCCATTTCGACCTGCGAGCCTTTCGGCAGCGCGGCAACGCCAATCGCGGCGCGGGCTGGGTAAGGTTGTTCGAAGTAGCGGCCCATCACCTCGTTGACCTTGGCGAAGTGGCTCAGGTCGGTGAGGAAGATGTTCAGCTTGACGATGTCCTTGAACGAACCGCCAGCGGCTTCAGCCACGGCCTTGAGGTTCTCGAAGACCTGAACGGTCTGAGCTTCGAAGCCTTCGACCAGTTCCATGGTTTTTGGGTCCAGCGGGATCTGGCCCGACATGTAGACGGTGTTGCCGGCCTTGATCGCTTGCGAGTAGGTACCGATAGCGGCGGGGGCTTTGTCGCTGGTAATGACGGACTTGCTCATGATGACTCCTTGCGGTTGGCGGACTACGTACGCATGCGGGTGATGCGGACCACACCGGTCAAGGTACGCAGCTTCTTGATCACACGCGCCAGGTGCACGCGGTCGTGCACGCTGACCACCAGTTGGACCACGCTGATACGGCCGTCGCGTTCGTCCATGCTGATCTTCTCGATATTGCCGTCGGCGGCATTGACGCTGCTGGCCAGCAGCGCGATCAAGCCGCGTTGGTGCTCCAGCTCGACGCGCAGCTCGACGTTGAATTCGCCAGCGATGTCCTTGGCCCAGGAAAGCTGCACGCACTTCTCTGGGTTGTGGCGAATTTCACTGATGTTGCGGCAATTTTCCAGGTGCACGACCATGCCTTTGCCCGCCGACAGGTGGCCGACAATCGGGTCACCAGGGATCGGCGTGCAGCACTTGGCGTAGCTGAGTACCAGGCCTTCGGTGCCGCGAATCGCCAGCGGGCCTTCCGGTGCCGGCAGTTGCTCGCCTTCGGCCGACAGCAGGCGGCGGGCGACCACATAGGCCATGCGGTTGCCCAGGCCGATGTCTTCGAGCAGGTCTTCGATCAGCTCCAGGCGGTATTCGGCGAGAATCGCCTGAATGCGCTCTTGGGGGATCTTTTCGAGGCTGCTGTCGAAGCCGGTCAGTACCTTGTTCAGCAAGCGCTCGCCGAGGCTGATGGACTCGGAGCGGCGCTGTTGCTTGAGCGCGTGGCGGATGTGCGTGCGCGCCTTGCCGGTGACCACGAAGTTGAGCCAGGCCGGGTTCGGCCGGGCGCCCGGCGCGCTGACGATCTCTACCGTCGAGCCGCTCTGCAGGGGCTCCGACAGTGGCGCCAGGCGGCGGTTGATGCGGCAGGCGATGCAGCTGTTGCCAACGTCGGTGTGTACCGCGTAGGCAAAGTCGACGGCCGTGGAGCCTTTGGGCAGCTCCATGATGCGGCCTTTTGGCGTGAACACGTAGACCTCGTCCGGGAACAGGTCGATCTTCACGCTCTCGATGAATTCCAGCGAGTTGCCCGCACGCTGCTGCAGCTCGAGAATACCCTTGACCCACTGACGGGCACGGGCGTGGCTGCCTTTGGGCTGTTCGTCGTCGTTGGACTTGTACAGCCAGTGCGCGGCGATGCCATTGTTGGCCATCTCTTCCATTTCGCGGGTGCGGATCTGGATTTCGATGGGCACGCCATGCATGCCGAACAGCGTGGTGTGCAACGACTGATAGCCGTTGGCCTTGGGGATCGCGATGTAGTCCTTGAAGCGACCGGGCAGCGGTTTGTACAGGTTGTGCACGGCGCCGAGCACGCGGTAGCAGGTGTCGACCTTGTCGACGATGATGCGGAAGGCGTACACGTCCATGATCTCGTTGAAGGCGCGGCGCTTGCCGCGCATCTTCTTGTAGATGCCATAGAGGTGTTTTTGCCGGCCGCTGACCTCGCCCTCGATACCGTCGGCGGCCAGGCAGTTGGCCAGCGACTGTTCGATCTTGGCGACGATCTCTTTGCGGTTGCCGCGGGCGCTCTTGACCGCCCGATGGATCAGCGACGAGCGCATCGGGTGCATGGCCTTGAAACCGAGGTCTTCGAATTCGACGCGCACGGTGTGCATGCCCAGCCGGTTGGCGATGGGCGCGTAGATTTCGAGGGTTTCCTTGGCGATGCGTCGGCGTTTTTCGCCAGACAGCACTTCCAGCGTGCGCATGTTGTGCAGGCGGTCGGCCAGCTTGACCAGGATCACGCGGATATCGCGGGCCATGGCCATGGCCATCTTCTGGAAGTTCTCGGCCTGCGCCTCGGCCTTGGTCTCGAAGTTCATCTGGGTCAGCTTGCTGACCCCATCGACCAGCTCGGCGACCGTCTCGCCAAACTGCTGGCTGAGGGCTTCCTTGGCGATGCCGGTGTCTTCGATCACATCGTGCAGCATGGCCGCCATCAGGCTCTGATGGTCCATGTGCATGTCGGCGAGGATGCTGGCCACGGCCAGCGGGTGGGTCACGTAGGGCTCGCCGCTGCGGCGGCGCTGCCCATCGTGGGCCTGTTCGGCGTAGAAATAGGCGCGACGAACCAGGTTGACCTGTTCGGGGCCCAGGTAGGTCGACAGCCGTTCGGCTAAGGCTTCTATACCCGGCATGGGTTCACCTCTTGCAGAGGAAGAGGGCCTTGTGCCGCGCGACGTCGACCTGGCATCAATCAGACAGCCTCGTTGGACTCGTCCTCGAACGCGGCGAAGACCGGATCCTCGGTGACGATCTCTTCAGCGGCGATGAACTCGTTGGTGACGATGCCTTCGGCAATTTCACGCAGGGCAACTACGGTCGGCTTGTCGTTTTCCCACGCTACGCGTGGCTCTTTGCCGCCGGTCGCCAGCTGACGGGCGCGCTTGGTCGAGAGCATGACCAGCTCAAAACGGTTATCCACGTGTTCCAGGCAGTCTTCAACAGTTACGCGGGCCATGGTCTTCCTCAGTAGCAAATGCGGTAGGCGTGCAGCCCAATTTGGGCAGGCGGACTCAATAGTTTAAAAAATCACCAGCCAATAGGGAAGCGATGTTTTGCCGGGTGCGGATCATAGCGCTCCCTGTGGTAACGGCTTTGCCCGCGAAAGGGCCGGAACAGACACCCTGATCTTGTATCTCACAACATCGCGCCGCGCAACCGTGGGGTCAGTTCTTCGAACAGCGTCTGCACCGAGCGCAATGCCCGGCAATCGGGCCGGGTCAGCAGCCACAGCTGGGTGTCGCAACCGGCCAGCGGCCCGCTCAGCGCATCGACGCCTGGCAAGGCGTGCACCATGTAATCGGGCAACGCCGCCACGCCCAACCCGGTGCTGACCAGCTGCGCGATGGTCGACATGCCGCTGCACTGGTAACGCGGGCTCAGGCCGGGGTATTGCTGGTTGCGCCAGACCACGGTGGGGTGGTCCTGCATCGAATCGTCCGGTGCGATCCACGGCACGCTGTTGGCCGCCTCGTTCAGGCGCTCGCGCCACTGCGGGTGGCCGCAGATCACATAGGAAGTCGAACCCAGGCACCGGCCGACCAGATGCTCCGGTGGCGTGTTGGTCAGGCGCAGGGCAATGTCGGCATCGCGCCGGCTGAGGTTGGCGAAGGTATTGGAAGTGCCCATTTCCAGCGACAAGGCCGGGTAGTTGGGCATGAATTCAGCCAAAGCCGGCAACAGCAGGCTGTGCATCACTGCCTCGGTGCAGGTCAGACGAACGGTACCGCTGACTACCTGCTCGCCACTGGTCATGGCGATGCGTGCGGCCTCCAGCGCCTGCTCGGCGCGCTCGGCCTGCTCCGCCAAGGCCTGCGCCGTGTCGGTCGGCAGGTAGCCTTTACGGCTCTTTACGAACAGTGCCGTGCCCAGTGCCGACTCCAGCCGGCGGATCGAACGGAACACCGTCGAAACATCGACTTTGAGCAGTTCGGCAGCCTTTGCCAGGGAGCGGCCACGTTCCAGGGCCAGGACCAGGGAGAGGTCGGCATGGGTAATCTGATATTGCATTGGTGCACGCTCTGCTTGCCGAAATGCCAATGTCTGTTGCGTTGAGGCCATTTTATAGTGGAACCGCCCCTGGGAATCAATGCGCCCGGTCGGGCAACCAATCCCCACGATGGGAAAGTGAAAAAAACAACAGCTGCAACCATCGTCGCCCGTGAGGCGCCAGCCGTATCCCCACATCGCCGCAGCAAATCAAAGGATGTACACCATGACGTCGGTCACTCCGTGCGCCAGTTCTTCCAGCGAGATGAAAGACTTCCTCCAGGCCCATCCGGACACTCAGTATGTCGATCTGCTGATCTCCGACATGAACGGCGTGGTACGTGGCAAGCGCATCGAGCGGGCCAGCCTGCACAAGGTGTACGAGAAAGGCATCAACCTGCCGGCGTCCCTGTTTGCCCTCGACATCAACGGTTCGACCGTTGAAAGCACAGGCCTGGGCCTGGATATCGGCGATGCCGACCGCATCTGTTACCCCATCCCCGGCTCGCTGTGCAACGAGCCGTGGCAGAAACGCCCCACCGCGCAGCTGCTGATGACCATGCACGAAATCGAAGGCCAGCCGTTCTTCGCCGACCCGCGCGAAGTGCTGCGCCAGGTGGTGAGCAAGTTCGATGACCTGGGCCTGGATATCTGTGCCGCATTCGAACTCGAGTTCTACCTGATCGACCAGGACAACCTCAACGGCCGCCCACAGCCGCCGCGCTCACCGATTTCCGGCAAGCGCCCGCAGTCGACCCAGGTGTACCTGA
>NZ_JANIAG010000039.1:0-37053 GCF_028682155.1 Pseudomonas sp. 39004 | reverse complement strand
GCCATGCTCTGCGGTGCCTGCTTCGCGGGACAAGCCCACTCCCACAGGGATCATGCTACGCCTTGAGCCTGTGCTGTACTTCGACGCTTTGGCAGCTGCTGTTCTCGCCAGAGCATGCCCGTCCGGATCATCGCGTTAAGCTGCACGCCATGTACAACGAAGATACAAGCGGCGGTGCGGCGATCCGACTTGCCCCGCGAAAGGGCCAACACTGCCACCCAACATCCAGCAAACATTCCCCCCGCACGCCACTGCCAGCTCACCTAATGTTCCTCTGAATCTTATTTCAGGGGGCATCACATGGAGCGTGCTCAATCCCATCTTCTGCGCCGTGGCCGTTTCTCTCAGCCTGGTGGGTTGTACTTGCTGACTACGGTAACCCATGAGCGCAAGCGGACCTTCACCCACCTTCATCTCGCCCGTGGCGTGATCCAGCAACTCAGACAGGCTGAGCTCGATGGGCATTGCCAATCCCTCGCGTGGGTGGTCATGCCGGACCATGTGCACTGGCTGATCGAGTTACGAAGCGGCACCTTGTCTCGCCTGATGCGCAGATTCAAGTCACGCAGCAGCCATGCGCTTTATCAGCGGGGCATGCGGCGCGAAAAGATATGGCAGCAGGGCTACCAGGACCGAGCCTTGCGCCGGGAAGAAAGTGTGCTGCAGGTAGCGAGGTACATCGTTGCCAACCCCATCAGAGCAGGATTGGTTGACCGTGCGGGTGATTATCCGCATTGGGATGCAGTCTGGGTCTGATGCCATTCGCGGGGCAAGCCCGCTCCCACAGGCCTATGGGAGCGGGTTTAGCTGTGAAGAATCCACACTCTTGAAGCTGGATCAGTAATCGATCCGCACATCCCCTTTAGGCACGCTGCAGCACGACAGGATGTAGCCCTCGGCCTCGTCTTCTTCGGTAATACCGCCGTTGTGCTCCATCTCCACTTCGCCGCCCAGTTTGAGCACCTTGCAGGTGCCGCAAATGCCCATGCCGCAGGCCTTGGGGATCATCAGCCCGACCTTCGCCGCTGCCGCATGCACGGTCTCGCCCGGGGCAACGCGGATGCTCTTCTCGCTGCCGATGAACTCCACCAGGTTGAGGTCGGAGACATCCACTTCCGGCGCGTCGGCGGCCTGCTCGGCGTGCTCAACCGCATCGGCCTTGGCCTCTGCCGGCGTCGCGCCGAACGACTCCTCATGGTAGTTCTTCATGTCGAAGCCGACGGCTTCAAGCATGCGCTTGACCGCGCTCATGTACGGCGTCGGGCCGCAGCAGAACACCGTGCGCTCCATGTAGTCGGGCGCGATCAGCTCCATCAGCCGCTGGTTCAGGTACCCGCGGTAACCCGCCCAGGGCTCGCCCAGCCCGTGCTTCTCGCAAATGATGTGCAAGCTGAAGTTGGGGATGCGCGAGGCCATCTGCTCCAGCTCGCGGTGGAAGATGATGTCTTTCGGCGAACGGGCGCTGTGCACGAAGACCATGTCGACATTGGCGTTGGTGTCGTAGAACCAGCGCGCCATGGACATCACCGGGGTGATACCAACACCGCCCGAGAGGTACAGCACCTTGCCCGACGGGAAGTCGATGGCGTTGAACAACCCCACCGGCCCGTGCACCGGCAGTTCGGCGCCTTCGTGCATGGTGTCGTGCAGGTGGTTGGAGACATGCCCGCCCGGCACCCGCTTGACCGTGATCGAGAAGCTGTACGGCACCGACGGCGAACTGGAGATAGTGTAGGAACGCATCACCGGCTTGCCTTCGATCTCAAGTTCCAGGGTGACGAACTGCCCTGGCTTGAAGAAGAACATGATCGGTTGGTCGGCCATGAAGCAGAACGTGCGCACGTCCCAGGTCTCCTGGATGACCTTGACGCAGCGCACGATGTGGCGGCCGTTGGCCCAGGTCTGGGTGGTGACCGGATTGAGGAAGGTATCGGACATGTTCATCTCCAGCAGCCGACTATTGGCCTTTTTATGGCTGCGATAATGCGCAAGCTGAAGGCGACGTACATTCCTGCCTGCGACATCGGCGTACTTATCGCGACCAGCCCCATGCTACAAGGGCTAGGGCGTCGTAATTCAAATCGGCCATGTCGCCCATGGATACGGTTCACGACGCCTTCGGACGCACACTCCACGGCAAAAGAACACGCTGTTTTTTTTACGACAGCCTTGCGGCACCACAACAATGATTAGCCACCTTTTGCCGGCCGCACGCGGCCCCGAGGACCACACGATGGACGTCACCGCAACCCTGAGCCTGGGCGATCCACTGGAAGCTGCACGCAAGGCTACCGCCGAGATGCTGCAGACCCGCGAGCGAACCTACTCGCTGCCCCAGCCTTTCTATACCGACGAGCGTCTGTTCCAGATCGACATGCAGGAGATCTTCCACAAAGAGTGGCTGATCGCTGGCATGACTTGCGAGATTCCGGCCAAAGGCAACTTCATCACCCTGCAGATAGGCAAGAACCCGATCATCGTCATCCGTGGCGCCGAAGGTAAGGTGCATGCCTTCCACAACGTCTGCCGCCATCGCGGTTCGCGCCTGTGCACCAGCGACAAGGGCAAGGTGGCCAAGCTGGTCTGTCATTACCACCAGTGGACCTACGAGCTGGACGGTCGCCTGCTGTTCGCCGGCACCGAGATGGGCGCCGACTTCGACATGAAGGAATACGGCCTCAAGCCTGTGAACGTGAAGGTTGCGGGTGGTTACATCTTCATCAGCCTGGCGGAAAACCCGCCAGCCATCGACGAGTTCCTGGCCACTTTGGACCATTACATGGAACCGTACGACATGGAGAACACCAAGATCGCGGTGCAGACCCAGTTGCTGGAAAAGGCCAACTGGAAGCTGGTACTGGAAAACAACCGCGAGTGCTACCACTGCAGCGGTTCGCACCCAGAGCTGCTGCAAACCCTGCTGGAGTGGGACGACACCAACGACCCACGCGCCAGCCAGGAATTCAAGGACCACGTGGCCGCCTCTGCCGCCGCCTGGGAAGCCGAGAAGATCCCGTACCTGCACAAGAGCCACGGGCTGCGTAACCGCATCGTGCGCATGCCGCTGCTCAAGGGCACCGTGTCGATGACCATGGACGGCAAGCAGGCCTGCCAGAAGCTGATGGGCCGCATCAAGAACCCGGACCTGGGTTCGATGCGCATCCTGCACCTGCCGCACTCGTGGAACCACTGCATGGGCGACCACCTGATCGTCTTCACCGTGTGGCCGATCAGCGCCCAGGAGACCCTGGTCACCACCAAGTGGCTGGTGCACAAGGATGCCGTCGAAGGCGTCGATTACGACCCGGAGCGCATGCGCAAGGTGTGGGACGCCACCAACAATCAGGACCGCCGCCTGGCCGAAGAGAACCAGCGCGGGATCAACTCCACGGCGTACCAGCCAGGGCCTTATTCGAAGACCTATGAATTTGGCGTGGTGAACTTCATCGACTGGTACAGCCAGCGCGTGCTGGAGAACCTGGGGGCGGAGCCTGCGCCGTACCTGAAGGAAGTGCAGGCGCAGTAAACAATAGTGAACCAGGCAGGCAGAACATTGGCTGCCTGGTTATTGCCTTCATGCACGATTCACCGTTCCACCGGGTTTCCACGGATCCTCTCCACAACATCCCTGACAATGGTCTGCACCGGACCTATTCCTGTCTGGATTCGCACAAGGTCCACGAGCACGCCGGGTATCTCGCTTGGTGAACTCCGCAGATAGGGCACCACGACAGCCATGCTCTGCTGGATGTTCAGAGTACGCTCCGTTATACCAAGGCCCGTCGCTACCACCCCCGCAATTACACTGTCCGTTACGGACGGAATACTCGGAGCACCCTGCGCCTTCCAGGCATAGGCAGACGCTGCAATTTTCGCAATCCCCTTTTGGGTTTTGGCAACGACTTGAAGTTGTTGACTAAATGAAGGCGTTGGGCCCAATTGGCGCGACTGAACGATCAGCTTGAGCGTCGCCAATAATCCATCCACGACGTTAAGTGCACCTTCTGCCAAGGCGGCAAAATAAACTGAGCTGAGGAAGGAGAATGCGCCATTGCGATCGACCCGGTTAATCGGATCGTTTAAGCAATAGGCATAGGTATTTATCCCGCCTCTACCAAACGGGCTCAAGCTATCTGCGCTGTGGAAACGCATGAGAACTGGGCTATAGGTGCGCCGGCCATTACCCAGGTGATAGACGCCGCTCAGCGGGTCACGCCATTCGCCGCAGAAGGCCAGATGAGAATTGGCCGAGTGGCTCGAAAACCCATAAGGCACATAAGCCACATTCAGGCCCATTGCAGCGCCTGTAAGCAGCTGCCGCCGCTGCATGCATGCGCAATGACGCCGCTCATAAACGTGTTTCTACCGTGGTTCTCGCCTCTCCCCGCCTGATGGTGACTGATTCTTCTCGCCAATTGGCCACCGAGTTCACTGCACCAGCCAAAGCACGCCCGACGGCGCCAGCAGCTCGAACGAGTGAGCTTACAGCGCCAACGAACAGGTCCACGCCTGCAGTTTCATAAACGCCCCGCAGCAACGCCCGCCCAGGCTGGCGCCCTGCAACAGCGGCCTGCTGCCACCAGCGATAGGCCGCTCTACCTTCATAGATGACAGTTGCAGAAACCACTAGCGTCCCTGAGGCCACATTTGCATAGGTAGCGACCTGGTTGAACATACCTGAGCGTGCGGGTTCGACCAGTCCGTTCACCGTGGCACCACGTGCGACCAAGCCTAAAGCACCGCCTGCCGCGAACGCGCTGCCGATAGCACGATCAGTGAAGCGCTGCAGGCGAGAAAGCTGGCCAATTGGTGGGTTGGCATGGCGGCTGGCATTGAAGCTGATGCCTGCGCCTACTGTAGCCACATTACCCACTGCAAAAATGCCTTGCACCAACCAGTCCAGCACAGCTTTCCCAGACGGATCACTGTGATTGACCGGATCACCGGCGCAATAGGCGTAGGCATTAAGCCCACCCCAACCAAATGGGCTCAGTTGGTCAGGGCTTAAAAACCGCATCTGGGCGGGGCTATATAGCCTGTGACCGTTGCCGAGGTGATAGCAGCCTGTCAGAGGGTCATGACGCTCGCCCGTGAACGCTGTGAACGGGCCTGATCCATGAGGAGCGTACCCATAAGGGGTATAAGCTCTCCTACTCGAGATTTCACCTAATTCTCTCAATGCCGAACGCTGCATATCCGTCATCAGTAGTCGGGCACGCGTCATAGGTCAGCGCTCCTGTGGACAAGCGTGACGACGACGTTAATACCGATGAGCATTTTCGGATACTGACAAAAATGCCAGGTCAGTCTGTTCAATTATTGATCAATCACATGCCACACCAGGCGTCACCTGCCCTCCCACGTTGTGCCAACACTTTATCCACAAGGTCGCTAACAGCGATTGTGGGCAAAATCCTCGAGTTGACGTACTAAAGAAACAAAAACGCCATAAAAAGTCCTACGGTCATTTTGATCATTTTTTGTACATATCGCTGCAAGCCCCGGTGCCATTGCGCTGCAGCGAAGCACGAACACTTTATCCACACCTTGGCGAACAGATTCCGGGGGTAAAACGCGGACCACCTGACATTTTTGCCAGTTTCCTCAAAACCCCGCTCATGATTGATTGAAAGCAATCATGATGGCAGCAGCACGAGGTCACTTATGCACAGTCGCCTGAAAGGCACTGTGAAGTGGTTCCATGAGGTGAATGGAGTAGGTGTAATAACGGCTGAGGACGGCAGTGGGGACTATTTCGTAGCGCGGTGTGCAATTCTGATGGTGGGCAGGGCGCGGCTCCTGGAGGGGGAGCGGGTAAGCTTTGAACCCATAATCGATGGACTGGCCTTTTGGGCATTCAATGTTGCCGAGCTACAGCCTTGAAGGGCCTGTGGGCGCGCCACTCCCACAGGGTCCCTGCTGAATCAATGAGATTAAATGCACGTCAGCGTAGAACGCCTTCCTCAACCAGCAGCTTGAGGATCGCTTCGGCGCCTTCTTGCGGCGATACATCCTTGAGCACCTTGCCCCCGCCGCCACTGGCCTTGGCCGTGGCCGCCTTCATCCGGTCGGCGCCACTCTTGGCTTTGATCACCTTCAGCCGCTTGGGCCGTGGCCGGGCAGGTTGCAGCTCAGCCTCGCCCAGCAGTTCGTCTTCGACAATGGCCACGTCACGCGCCGCCAGCACACCCCGCCGTGCCGGGCCGAAGGCACTCTGGCGCGGCTTGGGCGCTGCGTTATCCA
Organism: Pseudomonas sp. 39004; assembly: GCF_028682155.1. Classification (NCBI taxonomy): domain Bacteria; kingdom Pseudomonadati; phylum Pseudomonadota; class Gammaproteobacteria; order Pseudomonadales; family Pseudomonadaceae; genus Pseudomonas; species Pseudomonas sp. 39004. Next base: position 30,810 of record NZ_JANIAG010000039.1, on the reverse strand, counting down.
CAGTCGCCAGCAATGGCAGGCGCACCTTCAGGCGACGCCGCTGGCCCCGTGGTAGCGCTTGCAGTACCTGGGCGGTGCCGTTTTCGATGGACTCCACCTCTGCCAGGCCGACGATCAACGGCCAGCCCAGCTTCTCGGCCAGCAGAAACGGCAGCATGCCCGACCCTTCACCGGTTTCCGCCTGGCTGCCAGTCAGTACCAGCTGCGCGCCAGCATCGCGTAAATAGTCGCCGAGCACGCCCAATACATCCGCACCCGCCGGCTGTTCCAGCACGTCCAGGTGCTCCAGGCCCATGCCCAGGTAGGCGCGCAACGCCTCTTCGCGAGGGTCGCCGGCATGTACCACCTGCAAGTTATCCCCAGCCAGCTGCAGACCCAGCTCCACTGCACGCGCGTCCTGCTCGGCGCGGCGGGCGCGCCCGGAGCTTGGGTGGGCACCGATCGAAACCAGGCTGATGACTTTCGTACTCATGCTCGTGCCCTTATGCCGCGTCGCGCTGGCCGCCGCTGCGGTAGTTGTCCACAGCCTCGACCAGTGCCTGGAGAATTGCCGAACTGTCGCCAATCACCGACAGATCGGCCCGTTTGATCATGTCGCAGCCCGGGTCCATGTTGATCGCCACCACCTTGTCGCAGGCGCCGATACCCTGCAGGTGCTGGATGGCGCCAGAGATACCCACAGCCACATAAACCCGCGCCGTGACCCAGGTACCGGTAGCCCCCACCTGGCGGTTGCGCGGCATGAAGCCGTCGTCCACCGCCACCCGCGAGGCGCCTTCGGTGGCACCGAGTGCCGCCGTGGCCTTGTGGTACAGGTCCCAGTCCTTGACGCCGTTGCCGCCCGAAACGATGAACTCCGCTTCGGCCATGGCAATGGTGGCCGGGTCGACCGCCACCGAGCCCAGGTCCTCGATACGCGACAGGCTGCGCACCACGCCTGTGGACAACTCCACCGGCAGCGCTTCGTGACGGGTTTCGCTGACCGGCTCGGCGCATTCCGCCGCCGCCAGGATCAAGCGCGGCACTGCACGCTGCAGGTCTTGCTGGCCGGCACCGGCGCGGCCGATGCACTGGCCATCCTTGACCTGCCACACCCGCGTCGCCGGGCGCTCGCCCAAGGCCGCGCCCAGACGCCTGCCCAGCTCACCGCCACCGGTGCGGCTGTCGGGCAGCAGCCAGTGGCGCGGTGTGAACTGGTTATCCACAGCCCGCAAGCCTTGCACCAGTTGCTCTGGCGCGTAGCCTTCGAAAGCTTCGCCCTCGATGACCAGCAAGCGGTCGACACCGGCGTTGGCGAAGTTGCTTTCCTTGTGCTCGCCAAGCACGATCGCCAGCACCGCGCCGTCGCTGCCTGCCAGGCTGTGGGCCAAGCCGAGCAAGTCGCGGTCGTGGCTGCCGAGGCGGCCGCCGACCATGTCCGGCACTACCGCGATGTAGTAAGCCGGCGCCGGCACCTGGTGCAGCGGCAGTTTCACTTCAGCCGCCGCCGTGCGCCGCCCGCCCACACCGGTGCCCTGCTGGGCGCCGCTGCGGTCGATACGCTTGATGCCAGCGGGGCCGATAAAGCCTGCGGCAATCGCGTGGGGGTTCTTGCGGATGACACCGTTTGGCCCCATCCAAGTGGTTTGTTGCGTCTGCATCGCCGCGTGCAGCGGATGCAGACGGTTACGGGCGATCCACTCGGCGCGTGGGTCGCGGCGGATGATGTCGCTCATCAGTGCACCTCCGCAGGTTCACGTTTGGCCGCTGGCGACTTGGCGTTCGCAGGGGCTTCGTCTTCGATCAGTACATCCGCTACCAACTCGGCCAGGTCCTTGATCTGTGGGCGCGGTTCGACCACACCTTCGAGCATCGCGGTGCACTGTGGGCAACCGACTGCCACCAGCTCGGCCTCGGTCTCACGGATGTCGTCCATGCGCATGTCGGGGATACGTTGCTTGCCCGGGATGTCGGTGATCGGCGCACCGCCGCCACCGCCGCAGCAACGGGAACGGAAGCCCGACCGCTGCATCTCGCGCACTTCGATGCCAAGCGCCTTGAGCACATCACGCGGCGCCTCGTACTCGCCGTTGTAACGGCCCAGGTAGCACGGGTCGTGATAGGTCACGCTGCCGCCCTTGTGCTGGCCGAGGTTGAGCTTGTTGGCCGCGATCAGTTCGGCGATGTAGGTGCTGTGGTGCTGCACCTGGTACTCGCCGCCCAAGGCACCGTACTCGTTCTTCAGCACATGGAAGCTGTGCGGGTCGCAGGTGACGATGCGCTGGAAGCGGTACTTGGCCAGGGTCTGGATGTTGCGCTTGGCCAGTTGCTGGAAGGTCGCTTCATCGCCCAGGCGCCGCGCCACGTCACCGCTGTCGCGTTCTTCCAGGCCGAGCACGGCAAAGTCCACGCCGGAGGCCTTGAGCACTTTGACGAAGGCGCGCAGGGTGCGCTGGTTGCGCATGTCGAAGGCACCATCACCAACCCAGAACAGCACCTCGGTGGTGTTCACCTCCGACAGCAGTTTCAGGTTGAGGTCGGCCGCCCAGTTCATCCGCCCGCCAGGGGCGAAGCCGCCAGGGTTGTCGGTGGCGATCAGGTTGTCCAGCACCTCGGCGCCCTTGTTCGGGGTCGCGCCTTTTTCCAGGGTGAGGTGACGGCGCATGTCGACGATGGCATCGACGTGCTCGATCATCATCGGGCACTCCTCGACGCAGGCGCGGCAGGTGGTGCACGACCACAAGGTCTCGGCGTCGACCAGGCCGTTGACGATCGGTTGGTGCGGGTGGCCGCCATGCTCGCCGATAGGTTTGCCCGGGTAAGGGCTACCGGCAAACTTGGCGTCCGTGCCACCGGCCAGGCCGATGACCATGTCCTGGATGAGTTTTTTCGGGTTCAGCGGCTGGCCTGCGGCGTAGGCCGGGCACATGGCTTCACATTTACCGCACTGCACACAGGCATCGAAACCGAGCAGCTGGTTCCAGGTGAAGTCCACCGGTTTTTCCACGCCCAGCGGTGCGTTCGGGTCTTCCAGGTCCAGCGGCTTGAGGCCGGTGGAGCGGCCGCCGCCGAAGCGCTCGGCACGGCGGTGCCAGGCCAGGTGCAGGGCACCGGCGAAGGCGTGTTTCATCGGGCCGCCCCAGGTCATGCCGAAGAACAGCTCCGACACGCCCCACAGCACACCCAGGCCCAGTACGCCGACCATCACCCAGCCACCGGTGTTGGCGGGCAGGATGCCGGCCACCGGCAAGGTGGCGACGAAGAAGCTCGCGGCGAACACCAACAGGCTTTTCGGCAGGCGCATCCACGGGCCCTTGGACAGGCGCGAAGGCGGGTTGAGGCGGCGTTTGAAGACAAACAGCGCGCCTGTGAACATGATCACCGTGGCCACCAGCAAGGCGTAGCCGAGGATCTTGCTCTGCAGGCCGAAGCCGTGCACCAGGATCGCCAAGGCAGCCGACAGCACGAAGCCACCCGCCGTGGCCACGTGGGTCTTGGACATGTACTTGTCGCGCTCGACCACATGGTGCAGGTCCACCAGGTAGCGTCGCGGCATGGCCAGCAGGCCGCCGAGCAAGTTGACCTTGGACGGTCGGCCACGCCGCCACATGCGCACACGGCGCAGGGCGCCGAGCACCGCCAGGCCAAGGGCAGCGAACAGCAGAATGGGTAGAAGGGTGTTCAACATGGGAGGCTCCCACAAACAGCTGAATTCTTGCGCCCCTCTCAAAGGTGAGCGCGGACCCCTGTAGGAGCGGCCTTGCGTCGCGAAAGGGTCGCGTAGCGGCCCCGGCATTTAGCAGTGCTACACATTGCCGGGACCGCTGCGCAGCCCTTTCGCGACGCAAGGCCGCTCCTACAGGGGGGCCAGTCCCGCCCCTACAGAGGCGGTGCGATCAGAAGTCCTTGCACAGGCGCAAGGCGTCGTAGATCGCCGCATGCACGTTGCGCTGGGCCACGCAGTCGCCAATGCGGTACAGCAGGTAGCCCTCGCCCGGCTGGCTGAGGATCGGCTGCGGCTTGATCGCGAACAGCGCCTCCACATCGATCTGGCCCTTGTTGCGCGAGCCTTCCTTCAGCGCGTAGTACAGTTCTTCATCAGGCCGCACGCCGTTCTCGATCACTACCTGGTCGACCACGCGCTCTTCCTTGGCGCCGGTGTATTCGTTCTCCAGCACCGCCACCAACTTGTCGCCTTCGCGGTAGACCTTTTCCAGCATCATGTCGCCGGTCATGATCACTTCTTTCGGGTACATGCTGCGGTAGTAGGTCGGGAAGGTCGTACCACCCATTGCCACACCCGGCTTGATGTCGTCGGTGACGATCTCGACCTGGCTGCCCTTGTCGGCAATGTAGTCCGCCGCCGACATACCGGTGAACTCACAGATGGTGTCGTACACCAGCACGTTCTTGCCCGGCGCAACCTTGCCGTCGAGCACGTCCCAGCTGCTGACCACCAGCCCTTCGGCAGCGCCCCAGTGCTCGTTCTGCTCGACGAACGGGTGGCCGCCCACCGCCAGCACGATGACGTCCGGGCGCAGGTCCTGGATGGCGTCCACGCTGGCCGCGGTACCCAGGCGCAGGTCAACTTTCAGCCGCGCCAGCTCCAGTTGGTACCAGCGGGTGATACCGGCGATCTGGTCACGTTGCGGTGCCTTGGCAGCAATGGTGATCTGCCCGCCGATCTGGTCTTTCTTCTCGAACAGGGTCACATCATGGCCACGCTCGGCAGCCACGCGGGCGGCTTCCATGCCGGCCGGGCCGGCGCCAACCACCACCACCTTGCGTTTGACGCCGGTGGTCTTCTCGATGATGTGCGGCACACCCATGTACTCACGGGAGGTCGCGGCGTTCTGGATGCACAGTACATCCAGGCCCTGGTACTGGCGGTCGATGCAGTAGTTGGCACCGACGCACTGCTTGATCTGGTCGATCTGGCCCATCTTGATCTTGGCGATCAGGTGCGGGTCGGCCATGTGCGCACGGGTCATGCCGACCATGTCCACGTAGCCGCCTTCGAGGATGCGTGTGGCCTGGTTCGGGTCCTTGATGTTCTGCGCGTGCAGCACCGGGACCTTGACCACTTCCTTGATGCCGGCCGCCAGGTGCAGGAACGGCTCCGGCGGGTAGCTCATGTTGGGGATGACGTTGGCCAGGGTATTGTGGGTGTCGCAACCCGAGCCGACCACGCCGATGAAGTCGAGCATGCCGGTGCCATCGTAGTAGGCGGCGATCTGCTTCATGTCCTCGTGGCTGAGGCCATCGGGGTGGAACTCGTCACCACACAGGCGCATGCCCACGCAGAAGTCGTCACCGACCTCGGCACGCACGGCCTTGAGCACTTCAAGGCCGAACTTCATGCGGCCTTCGAAGGTGCCGCCCCATTCGTCGGTACGCTTGTTGACCCGCGGGCTCCAGAACTGGTCGATCATGTGCTGGTGCACGGCCGACAGTTCGACGCCGTCCAGGCCGCCCTCTTTGGCACGCCGCGCAGCCTGCGCGTAGTTGCCGATGACGCGCCAGATCTCTTCCACCTCGATGGTCTTGCAGGTGGCGCGGTGCACCGGTTCACGGATACCCGACGGCGACATCAGGGTGGGCCAGTTGAAGCCGTCCCAGCGCGAGCGACGGCCCATGTGGGTAATCTGGATCATGATCTTGGCGCCATGCTTGTGCATGGCGTCGGCCAGGTTCTGGAAGTGCGGGATGATGCGGTCGGTCGACAGGTTGACCGACGCCCACCACTCCTGCGGGCTGTCGATGGCGACCACGGACGAGCCGCCGCAGATCGCCAGGCCGATGCCGCCCTTGGCCTTCTCTTCGTAATACTTCACATAGCGGTCGGTCGTCATGCCGCCGTCAGTGGCGTAGACCTCGGCGTGCGCGGTGCTGAGCACGCGGTTGCGGATGGTCAGTTTGCCGATCTGGATCGGCTGGAACATTGCTTCGAATGCCATGACGCTATCTCCGGCTTACAACGGCTTTGTAACGAACAGGCCATCTTCGTGGCCTTCTTCCGATCCGCCGTAGACCTGTTCGGCCACGGTGCGGATCTTGCTGCCGCGGGCAGCGAGAATCTGGTCCATTGCGCCGGCGAACCAGCCGGTGAACATGTAGTCGACCTTGCGGCCAACCTTGCCGTACACGTACACGAACGCCGAGTGCTTGAGCTTGACGCTGCAGGTGCCTTTGTCCAGGTCGATGTCCTGGATCTCGAACAGGCCCCAGCCACGCTGGGACAGGCGCTTCATGTAGTGCTCGAACACCGCCACGCCTTCCAGGCCATGGCATTCGGCTTCTTTTTCGCACCAGTGCCAGGCGGACTTGTAGCCGGCCTTGTAGAGGATCTCGGCATAGGCGTCAGCGCCCAGCACTTCCTCGATGCCGATGTGGTTGTTGACGAAGAAATGGCGTGGCACGTACAGCATCGGCAAGGCGTCGCTGGTCCAGACACCGGTCTCGGTGTCGACTTCGATTGGCAATTGCGGGGCGATCTTGGCCATGGAAACTCAACTCCATAAAATTTTTATTGGGATGCCCCGGCGTTGCTGGCAGGGGCTTTCAGGCTTGGAGAGCGGCTTACTCGCCCCAGACATCCTTGAGGACGTTTACCCAGTTCTCGCCCATGATCTTGCGCACCACACGCTCGGAGTGGCCGCGCTTGAGCAAGGTCTCGGTGAGGTTGGGGAACTCGCCGACGGTGCGAATGCCCAGCGGGTTGATGATCTTGCCGAAGTTGGTCAGGCGACGGGCGTAGCCCTTGTCGTGGGTCAGGTACTCGAAGAAGTCCTGGCCGTGGCCCTGGGTGAAGTCGGTGCCGATGCCGATGGCGTCTTCACCGACGATGTTCATGGTGTATTCGATGGCTTCGGCGTAGTCGTCGATGGTCGAATCGATGCCCTTGGCCAGGAATGGCGCGAACATGGTCACGCCGACGAAACCGCCGTGGTCGGCGATGAACTTCAGCTCTTCGTCCGACTTGTTGCGCGGGTGCTCTTTCAGGCCCGACGGCAGGCAGTGGGAGTAGCAGACCGGCTTCTTCGATTCGAGGATGACCTCTTCGGAGGTCTTGGAGCCGACGTGGGACAGGTCGCACATGATACCGACGCGGTTCATCTCGGCGACGATCTCGCGGCCGAAGCCCGACAGGCCACCGTCACGCTCGTAGCAGCCGGTACCCACCAGGTTCTGGGTGTTGTAGCACATCTGCACGATGCCCACGCCCAGCTGCTTGAACACGTCCACGTAGGCGATCTGGTCTTCGAACGCGTGGGCGTTCTGGAAGCCGAAGAGGATGCCGGTCTTGCCCAGCTCTTTAGCCTTGCGGATGTCGGCGGTGGTGCGCACCGGCATGACCAGGTCACCGTTGTCGCGGATCAGCTTCTGGCTGGCGGCGATCTGGTCGACAGTGGCCTTGAAGCCTTCCCAGACCGACACCGTGCAGTTGGCCGCAGTCAGCCCGCCTTTGCGCATGTCCTCGAACAGTTCGCGGTTCCATTTGGCAATGATCAGACCGTCGATGACGATGCTGTCGGCGTGAAGTTCTGCTGGGCTCATCAGGCTGTCCCCTTTTATTGACTGGGTTCTTGAGTGGTCCGCGCCTGAAGCATGTGCCGGCGCTTTGGGGCCAGCATATGCCTGCGGCCCGAGGCGCCCCGATGCAAAAACGACAGGGGGTTTGCCGAAAGCGTCAATGCGCGACAACAGGCGCTCTGCGGCGCTGTCTGGCGATGAGAGACAGTCTCGATAACGACATTTCAGGGCTTTCATGAACATTTCGTCAGGGAGCTACCACGTCGCCTTCGGCTGAGCGAGAATCCCTGCGATTCGTCAGCCTGTTGAGGAGAAAAGGATGAAATCAATGGCATGGCTGGTACTGCTGGCCGTCGTTTCGGGCGCCCAGGCCGGTGAGGAAGAGAGCACCCCCTGCGACAACGTCGAGACCGACCAGCAGAGCTACGCGTGTGCGGCGTTCAACAAGCAGACCGCCGAGCGTGAGCTGAAGTCGGCTTACGATGACCTGACCCAGCGCATTCGCGACCAGTATGCCGACGAAGCCGACCAGGCCACTGCCTTGGTCGGGCGCATGGATGCAGCCGAGAAGCTGTGGACGCAGTTGCGCGACGCTGATTGCAAGGTCGAGACGTATGCCGAAAAGGCCGGCAGCAAGGCGTTCGAGGCAGCGTGGAATACCTGCGTGGCGCAGCGCAGTGATGACCGGTCAGAGTATTTGCAGTCCATTGGCCAGCAGTAATGGCTGACTGCAACGCTATCCCCTGTAGGAGCGGCCTTGTGTCGCGATAGGGGCGCGAAGCGGCCCCACATTTTTAAGCTTCGCTGCGGAAATAGCCGGGGCCGCTTTGCGGCCCTATCGCGACACAAGGCCGCTCCTACAAAGGTCAGCGATCGGCTGCAAGAACCTCATACAACTCTGACCAACCGATCCTCCCGCGGGCAGCGCTGATACCGCGCCCGGTAACAGCGGGTAAAGTACGACGCCGACTCGAACCCGCACGCCACCCCCACCTCCAGCACACTCATGTCGGTCTGGCGTAACAGCTGCCGCGCCTTGTCCAGCCGCAAGCGCAGGTAAAAGCCACTGGGCGTGTCATCCAGGTGCAGGCGAAACAGCCGCTCCAACTGGCGCCGCGTCACCTGCACGGCATCGGCCAGCAGTTGGGTATTGAGCGGCTGCTCGGTGTTGCGCTCCATCTCGCCGATCACCTTCACCAGCTTCTTGTTGCTGATGCCATAACGGCTGGCGATCTGCATGCGCTGGTGATCCTGTCGCGGGCGGATACGCCCGAGCACGAACTGCTCCGACACCTGCACCGCCAACTCACTGCCGTGTGCCTGCGCAATCAGGTCGAGCATCAGGTCGATCGAGGCAGTGCCGCCGGCACAGGTGATGCGCCGCCGGTCGATCTCGAACAGTTCCTGGGTCGCCTGCAGGCTCGGGTAGTTTTCCTTGAACGCTTCCAGCGCCTCCCAGTGCACCGTGGCGCGGTGGCCGTCGAGCAGGCCGGCCTCGGCCAGCACCACCGCGCCGGTATCGATACCGCCAAGAATCACCCCCTCGTGATCCAGACGGCGTAGCGCCTGTTGCAGTGGCGGGCCGAAGCAGGCCAACGGCTCGAAACCGGCGACAATCAGCATAATGGCGCCCGCCTCAGCGGCGCCCAGCGCCGCATCGGCGTTCACCGACATCCCATTGCTGGCCTGCACCGCCGCGCCGTCCAGGCTGAGCACGCACCAGCGATACAACGGGCCGCGAAAGCGGTTGGCCACGCGCAGCGGCTCCAGGGCACTGATGAAGCCCATCGCCGAGAACCCCGGCAGCAGCAGGAAGTGAATGGTATCCGCCATCGAATGCTCCACAAGAGAGGTGGTCGCCAGGGTGCAAGTGTTGGTCGCCAGGGTGCGATTTTCCACCCCGCCAGCGGCGTAGTTTAAGCAAACGGTCCGCAGAGGCCGCCCACCATAACAATATGCACTGCCGATGGAGAGCCACCATGCACAGCTTGATCCGCCGCAGCCTGTTGACCCTTGCCGTGAGCAGCATCGCCTCTACCCCGCTTTTTGCCGCCGAGCCCGCCGCCTGCCAGAACGTGCGCCTGGGCGTGGTCAACTGGACCGACGTTATCGCCACCAGCGCCATGGCCCAGGTGCTGCTCGACGGCCTGGGTTACCAGACCAAGCAGACCAGCGCTTCGCAGCAGATCATCTTTGCCGGTATCCGCGACAAACGCCTGGACATGTTCCTGGGTTACTGGAACCCGATCATGACCCAGACCATCACCCCGTTCATCGACGCCAAGCAGGTGAAGGTGCTCGACAAGCCGAGCCTGGAAGATGCCCGGGCAACCCTGGCAGTGCCCAAATACCTTGCCGACAAGGGTTTGAAGACCTTCGCCGACATCCACAAGTTCGAAAAGGAGCTGGGTGGAAAAATCTACGGCATCGAGCCGGGCTCGGGCGCCAATACCCAGATCAAGGCGATGATCGCCAAGAACCAGTTCGGACTGGGCAAGTTCCAGCTGGTCGAGTCCAGCGAAGCCGGCATGCTCGCTGCGGTCGACCGTGCCGTACGGCGCAAGGAGGCGGTGGTGTTCTTCGGCTGGGCGCCGCATCCGATGAACGTGAATATCGACATGGCCTACCTGGGTGAGAGCCAAGGCGCCCTCGGCCCTGACGAAGGCCGGGCCACGGTGTGGACGGTGACCGCACCGGACTACGCCGAGCGCTGCCCCAACGCCCACCGTTTGCTGGCCAACCTGAAGTTCAGCGCCGAGGACGAGAGCCGCATGATGCAGCCGCTGCTCGACCACAAGGATGCGCTGGCGTCGGCCCGCCAGTGGCTCAAGGACCACCCTGAAGACAAGGCCCGCTGGCTTGAGGGCGTGACCACCTTCGACGGCAAGCCGGCTGCGGACAACCTCAAGCTTACTGCCAACTGATCCGGCCCTTTCTCACCGATAGCCCGCACTGACAGGTCAAACCGGTCGGTGTAGGAGCGGCCTTGTGTCGCGAAAGGGCCGCAAAGCGGCCCCAGGATTCTGCAGCGCCGCATAGACCCTGGGGCTGCTACGCAGCCCTTTCGCGACACAAGGCCGCTCCTACAGAGATCCTGTTACCCAGATATAACAAGGAACCGCCATGAACCACGACGTCATCATCACCTGCGCCCTCACCGGCGCCGGCGACACCGCCTCGAAAAGCCACCTGGTCCCGGTCACCCCCAAGCAGATCGCCGAGTCCGCCGTAGAAGCCGCCAAAGCCGGCGCCACCGTGGTCCACTGCCACGTCCGCGACCCGCAAACCGGCCGCTTCAGCCGCGACGTGAACCTCTACCGCGAAGTCATGGAACGCATTCGCGAAGCCGACGTGGACATCATCGTCAACCTCACCGCCGGCATGGGCGGCGACCTGGAAATCGGCCCGGGCGAGTCGCCCATGGAATTTGGCCCCGGCACCGATCTGATCGGCCCGCTGGAACGCCTGGCCCATGTCGAAGCCCTGCTGCCGGAAATCTGCACCCTTGACTGCGGCACGCTCAACTTCGGCGACGGCAACTCAATCTACGTCTCCACCCCGGCGCAACTGCGCGCAGGCGCCAAACGCATCACCGAACTGGGCGTGAAGGCCGAACTGGAAATCTTCGACACCGGCCACCTGTGGTTCGCCAAGCAGATGATCAAGGAAGGTCTGCTCGAAGACCCGTTGTTCCAGCTGTGCCTGGGCATCCCGTGGGGCGCACCGGCCGACACCACGACCATGAAGGCCATGGTCGACAACCTGCCCGTCAACGTCACCTGGGCCGGCTTCGGCATCGGCCGCATGCAGATGCCAATGGCCGCGCAAGCCGTGCTGCTTGGCGGCAACGTGCGGGTAGGGCTGGAAGACAACCTGTACCTGGACCGTGGCGTGCTGGCCAGCAACGGCCAGTTGGTGGAGCGCGCGAGCGAGATCATCACCCGCATGGGTGGCCGTGTACTCACTCCGGCAGAAGGCCGGGAAAAAATGAACCTCAAGCGCCCCTGATCCTTTCCGGAGACCGATATGCCCTTCATCACCGAGATCAAGACCTTCGCCGCTTTGGGTAGCGGCGTAATCGGCAGCGGCTGGGTTGCCCGCGCCCTCGCCCACGGGCTCGATGTGGTCGCCTGGGACCCGGCACTGGGCGCCGAACAGGCCCTGCGCCAACGCGTCGCCAACGCCTGGCCGGCGCTGGAAAAACAAGGCCTGGCACCGGGTGCATCGCAAGATCGATTGAAGTTCGTCAGCACCATCGAGGCGTGCGTGCGCGATGCCGATTTCATCCAGGAAAGCGCCCCAGAACGCCTGGACCTCAAGCTCGACCTGCACGCCAAGATCAGCGCGGCGGCCAAGCCGAACGCGATCATCGGCTCCAGTACTTCGGGGCTGCTGCCCAGCGAATTCTATGAGTCCTCGACCCACCCCGAACGTTGCGTGGTCGGCCACCCGTTCAACCCGGTTTACCTGCTGCCACTGGTAGAAATCGTCGGTGGCCGCAACACCGCGCCAGAGGCGATCGAGGCGGCGAAAATCATCTACACCGCCCTGGGCATGCGCCCGCTGCATGTGCGCAAGGAAGTGCCCGGCTTTATCGCCGACCGCCTGCTCGAAGCGCTGTGGCGCGAGGCGCTGCACCTGGTCAACGACGGCGTGGCGACCACCGGCGAGATCGACGATGCCATCCGCTTTGGCGCCGGCCTGCGCTGGTCGTTCATGGGCACCTTCCTGACCTACACCCTGGCCGGTGGCGACGCCGGCATGCGCCACTTCATGTCGCAGTTCGGCCCGGCCCTGAAGCTGCCCTGGACCTACCTGCCGGCACCGGAGCTGACCGACAAGCTGATCGACGATGTAGTGGACGGCACCTCGGCGCAACTGGGCGAACGTAGCATCGCCGCGCTGGAGCGCTATCGTGATGACACCCTGCTGGCCGTACTCGAAGCGGTCAAAACCAGCAAGGCCCGCCACGGCATGTCATTCAGCGACTGAGGAGAGCACGATGCCCGCACTGATCACCTACCGCACCCCGGTCCAGGCGGACTGGGTCGACTACAACGGGCATTTGCGCGATGCCTTTTACCTGCTGATTTTCAGCTACGCGACCGATGCGCTGATGGAGCGCATCGGCCTGGATGCGGACAGCCGTGGGCAGAGCGGCAATTCGCTGTTCACCCTGGAAGCCCATATCAACTATCTGCACGAAGTGAAGCTGGGTACTGAAGTGTGGGTGCAGACGCAGATCATCGGATTCGACCGCAAGCGCCTGCATGTGTACCACAGCCTGCACCGGGCGGGGTTCGGCGACGCCTTGGCGGCCAGCGAGCAGATGTTGCTGCATGTCGACCTGGCCGGGCCTAAGTCGGCACCGTTCAGCGAACGCAGCGTCGAGCTGCTGCAAGGGCTGGTGGACGAACAGCAAGATCTGCAACCCCCTACACTCACTGGCCGCGTGATTGGTCTTACTCCGCAGTGCTGATGATCGACTCACTGGCAGGCCCGCTCCTAATAGGTAATACAGCACTCTCGAGCACGGCATTATCCCTGGAGAAGCGGGCATGCCCGCGTGATACCCCGCCGAGGTTTGGCGGGCCCTGCTCAACGGAAGATATATACCCTGTCGACCAACTTCGTCAGATTTTGGCTATGCGGCGTCATGGTCATGCCATCAGGCATCTCCAATTCAACCCTGCTCAACGTTGGAACATCGAAGTCGCCAGGGTACCACTCACTGGTATATGTGTGCCACGCAAAGCGATTACCCAAACGTAAGGTCGTCTTGGGGTTGATACCCTCCACGCGCGCGGACCAAATCTTTGACTTCCAACGAGGGCAAAAATCTTCGATCATCACAATAGCTTGTACATTTGGCACGTCGAAGGTGCAACTCGCGCCTTTCATTGCCACATTGTCATAGACCGTTACCTTGGTGTTTAGGATCGGCAACGGAGAATAGAAATTTTCCACCGTTTCTCTACGCTCGTTGAAGCGGCGAGCTACGTCGTGGTTTCTGACCGTGCCCAAAGGCACCCCTTCATAGGTAAGCCTGGGATTCGAATGATAAGGGACTCTCGGACAGGTCCCTCCCGAGCAATCGTAGGACATCTGGGTACGGAATCGCGGGGTGCCTGTGTAACGATATCCAAACATATAGGTCGGGTTTCCCTCTTGATTTCCAGGCTCCCAGTTATGAGTCGCACCCAGGTTGTGCCCCAATTCATGACTCATCGAAGATAAGCAGGGAACCACGGAGGTGGCAGTCGCACGGTTAGATGTTACAAAGGCCATGCCGCAATACGCTTTGGTTGTCGAATACATGGTGACCAAGTCAGCCTTGAGCGCTTCGCGCACTGGTACAACGGAGGCTGCGAGAGGTCGTGCAGTATCCGTTAAATCGCCAAGTTGGCTTGACTTGCCGGTCTCCGCGTAGTCAGCATCGAAATAGCCAGCCAATTCATATGTGATATCCACAAAGCTGTTTGCCATGTAGGCATTGGCATCCTGCAACGCCTGGGCCATCGCCGGTCTGTAGTTCGGGTTCGCGGCACGGGCCTCAATGGTCGATACCATCAGCACTCGAATCGTACTATGCGAAGAGCTTTGACTCGCTGAGCGCGGCGCCTTGTTTTTCTCTTTTGGACCCTCTAGTGGCTCTGCTTCGGGTGGCAACTTTGTCTCGTCGACTTTGATAAAGGCATACTTCCCGGGCTCCAAAGTTTCAAGGCGATAGCGCTGTCCGTCCACAATCACACTGCCCACCACCTTGTCGCCCTCTCGCACCAGCGACAGATAATAAATAGGATCGATATCAATTTCTGATGGCGTTGAGCTGTGCTGCAACTTCCAGGCAGAGGGTTTGTAACCCACCCACCCATCGATTCCCGGGATCATGGTGTTGTAATCACGCAAGTGAAACTGCGCCGCCTGGCCATTCGGCAGGGTCACCGCGAGGTCTTGAGTTTTATTACTGACCACCGCCGGATCTACCTTCACCAAGGTAATTTCCTGGTTCGCCGGGTCCGCCAGTAGCGTAGCCAGATACCCAGTAGCCGTTTTTTGAAGTGTGCTGCGATCAGGGGTTGGTTCAAGCGTGAACAGTTGCGTCACCGCGCTTGAAGTGCCGCTGTCCGACGGTGTCGATGACGAACACGCCGAGGCCATGGTCAAAGTCGCCCCCAGCACTAAGGCCTTACAGATATTCTTATTCACCTTTTCCGCTCCTGTGGAAATCCATCACCCACAGAAGATCAAGAAATGCTGTAGCCCGTCATCTGGCAAAAATGCTAGGTGTATGGGTGTACAGGTGGAACCAGCAGAATAAAAATAACCCCGCAAAGCCGTGAGCCAGCGGGGCCAAGAGCGAGCAACATCCACTGTGCATGAGTGAGGGTGACCAAACCCCCGGGTACCGTGAATGGCTTCAGTGTGCGGGCTTGCCGGGCGGGGGATTTAGCCGTAAACGACCTGTTCTTAGCCAAAGCAGTCATGCCGGTATTCTGTTGTTGCGGGTATGTCGCGGGCGTCACAGAATCAGTCGTAAATCACAGCAGCACTCTCTTAGCGATAAAAGGGACAACAGCCATGATGCATGCGGATTTGATTGATCAGGACGACCTCGCCGGCCACTTGCGCGCGCGCGGTTTCGAGATTCCCGCCGGGGCCAGTGCCGAGCAGGCGTGCGAGGCGGTAGTGCGCGGTTTGACCGAGCCAAATGCGCGGGCGCTGAAGGGCATGGTCGAGCAGATGTATACCGGGAGCGCGACGATCCTGCCGGCGGTGCGCCAGGCGATCGATAAACAGCTATTGCCTGCCTTGGCGAGCTTCAACAACCGGGGCTGAAACCTCACTTTACAGGGTCTCTACCGGCCCCTTCGCGGTGATTCGACGCGAAGGGGCCGGTGCCGTATCAGAGCCTTACACTGGCAAACGTCGACTCGTTGCGCGCCTGGCTCAAAGCCGCCAACGGGCCGCTATGCGGTGCCAAGGTCAAGGCCTGCGGGATCGGCATCATCGCTACTTGCTGGGCCGTGTTGGAGCCCACGCGCTCATCACGCGGCGGGATGCCAAAGTACTCGCGGTAGCACTTGGAGAAGTGCGGCGTTGAGACAAAGCCGCACACCGAAGCCACTTCGATGATCGACATCGGCGTCTGCTTGAGCAACTGCCGTGCGCGGATCAGGCGCAGCTTCAGGTAGTAGCGCGATGGCGAGCAGTGCAGGTACTTCTGGAACAACCGCTCGAGCTGGCGCCGCGACACCGCCACATACACCGCCAATTCGTCAAGGTCGATCGGCTCTTCGAGGTTGGCCTCCATCAGCGCGACGATTTCCTGCAGCTTCGGCTGGTTGGTGCCGAGCATGTGCTTGAGCGGCACACGCTGGTGATCCTGCTCGTTGCGAATGCGCTCGTAGACGAACATCTCGGAAATCGCCGCCGACAGCTCACGGCCGTGATCGCGGCTGATCAGGTGCAGCATCATGTCCAGCGGCGCGGTGCCGCCAGAGCTGGTGAAGCGGTTACGGTCGAGGGTGAACAGACGGGTGCTCATGTTCACCCGCGGGTAAGCCTCCTGCATGGCCGCCAGGCATTCCCAGTGCACGCTGCAATCGAAACCGTCGAGCAGCCCGGCGCAGGCCAGTGCCCAACTGCCGGTGCACACGGCGCCCAGGCGGCGCGACTGACGGGCCTGCGCCTGCAGCCAAGTGACGTGTTCACGGGTGACGGTGCGCTGAATGCCGACGCCACCGCAGACGATCACCGTGTCGATTGGCGGTGCGCTGTGCATGGCCGCATCGGGGGTGATCTGCAGGCCATCACTGGCCCAGACCTGCCCGCCATCGACGGTCAGGGTGTGCCAGCGGTAAAGCTCACGGCCAGAAAGCTGGTTGGCCATGCGCAGCGGCTCGACGGCTGATGCCAGGGAAATGAGGGTGAAGTTGTCCAGTAGAAGAAACCCGATGGACTGGGGGGCTGTGCGGTTCTGGGTTGGGGTCCCGGAGGTGTACGACGTCATCGCGATTTCTCCTCACACAAATGCAGGGTGTGCCTCAGGCGGGCACTGATTTCTTGTTATGGCCCCTGTTTCGTGTTGCAGGGGCTTGTAACCAAACACAACGCAAACGCCGTGCCGGAACTTGAACGGCTATCCGAAAAAACCTGAAAACGACGCCTTCATCAGACAAATCAGGCCCTTCGATTACGCCGGTCAAACTTCCAGAACCGGCGTACTAGGCGTGCTACGTGTAACTGCTGAGCACTTTGGTGACAGATGCCCCGGGGGTTGCCCAGAAACGACACTCTTAAGTGTCACCGACAATGCCCACACTCATCGCGACATCTGACGGCCGGTCATACACAAACGCCCCATAACGGGGCGTCGTGCTGCCATCAGAGCGAGATTAGCGCATCAGCATTCGATCGCGCTGACGGCCAGGCCGCCACGCGAAGTCTCTTTGTACTTGTCGTGCATGTCGGCGCCGGTATCGCGCATGGTGCGGATCACCTGGTCGAGCGAAATGAAGTGTTCGCCGTCGCCGCGCAGGGCCATCTGCACCGCGTTGATTGCCTTCACCGCAGCAATCGCGTTGCGCTCGATGCACGGCACCTGCACCAGGCCACCGACCGGGTCGCAGGTAAGCCCAAGGTTGTGTTCCAGGGCGATTTCGGCGGCGTTTTCCAGTTGTGCCGGCGTTGCCCCCAACACTTGGGCAAGGCCCGCGGCAGCCATGGCGCACGCCGAACCGACCTCGCCCTGGCAGCCGACTTCGGCACCGGAGATCGAAGCGTTCTTCTTGCACAGGATGCCCACCGCTGCAGCCCCGAGGAAGAAGTCGGTCACACTCGACTCATCCACCGCGTCACTGAAGCGCATGTAGTAGTGCAGCACTGCCGGGATGATACCGGCCGCCCCATTGGTGGGCGCGGTGACCATGCGCCCGCCGGCGGCGTTCTCTTCGTTGACCGCCAGGGCGAACAGGTTGACCCACTCCATGGCGCTCAGGGTCGAGCCGATCACATTAGGTTTGCCGACCTCCTGCAAACTGCGGTGCAGCTTGGCGGCGCGGCGGCGTACGTTGAGGCCGCCGGGCAGCGTGCCTTCGTATTTCAGGCCATTGCTGACGCAGTCCTGCATGGCTTGCCAGAGCGTGCGCAGGCCGGCGTGGATCTCTGCCTCGGTGCGCCAGACCTTCTCGTTGGCCATCATCAATTGCGACACGCTGAGGTCGTTTTGCTTGCACAGCCGCAGCAGCTCGGCGGCGCTGTTGAAATCGTAAGGCAACACCGTCTGGTCGGCGTCCAGCACCCCGCTGGCGGCCTGGGCGGCATCCACCACGAAACCGCCACCTACCGAGTAGTAGGTGTCACGGTGCAGCTCACCCTGCGCGCCCTCGGCGACCAGGGTCATGGCATTGGGGTGGTACGGCAAGTTCTCGTCCAGCAGCAGCATGTCGCGGGCCCAGACGAACTCGATGGGCAGGCGGCCGTCCAGCAGCAGGGTGTTGGTTTCGCGCAGGTCGGCGATGCGTGGGACGATCTGGGTCGGGTCGATGGCGTCAGGCCAGTCGCCCATCAGGCCCATGATGGTGGCGTTGTCGGTGCCGTGGCCGATGCCGGTGGCCGAGAGTGAACCGTAGAGCCGCACCTCGATGCGCTTGACCTGTTCCAGTTCGCCGCGCTCACGCAGCCCCTGGACAAACAGAGCGCCAGCACGCATGGGGCCGACGGTGTGGGAGCTGGAAGGCCCGACACCGATCTTGAACAGGTCGAACACGCTGATGGCCATTGTCGAATCACCTCTTGCTGGGCTTGTCTCTGCGCGCCATGCGCAGGGCGGGGCAACTGCTAGGCTGAAGCTGCGAGCCGCCATGAATGCACGCATCATCGGGCTTTTGCCTACCCCCTCGCCGTCTGCAACCGACGTACTTTTGTCCAGCTGCGCCGCGCTGTTTTTACCTGAGGTGCTGCCACCATTACGCCGCTTTCCAGTGGCCGGGTGACGCAAAAACGCGGCCGAGGGGGTGGAAAAATCCATATGCGACATCGCCCGTACTGGATACGACCCGTTGCGTACTGGATACGACCCCACCAGTAGGCGATTGCCCGGCGCTGGAGGATTATCGAAAGCGACTCGTAAAGCACGGCCACGCAACCTGCCCTCTGCAGGCCTGGTCGACCGGACCTTCAGAAAGCCCGGCGACCCATGCGAACCCGAAGACAAAATCTCAGGAGTCCATCCATGAAAGGTTCACCCTCGCTGTTGCTGGTTGCGTTGTTGTCCGCACCGATATTGGCCCAGGCCGCCGAGCCTGAGCAGTGCCAGACGGTACGCTTTTCCGATGTCGGCTGGACCGACATCACCGTGACGACAGCCACCACAAGCGTTGTGCTCGAAGCCCTGGGTTACAAGACCCACACCACCATGATCTCGGTACCGGTGACCTACAAGTCGCTGGCCACCGGCAAGGACCTGGACGTGTTTCTCGGCAACTGGATGCCGACCATGGAGAACGACATCAAGCAGTACCGCGACGCCGGCACCGTCGAGACCGTGCGCGCCAACCTGGAAAACGCCAAGTACACCCTGGCCGTACCCCAGGCGCTGTACGACAAGGGCCTGAAGGATTTTGCCGACATCCCCAAGTTCAAGCAGGAACTGGACGGCAAGATCTACGGCATCGAACCGGGCAACGACGGCAACCGCACCATCCAGAGCATGATCGACAAGAACGCCTTCGGCCTGAAGGACGCCGGTTTCAAGATCGTGCAATCCAGCGAGGCCGGCATGCTGTCGCAGGTTGACCGGGCGCAGAAACGTGGCGAGTCGTTGGTGTTCCTGGGCTGGGAACCGCACCCGATGAACACCCGCTTCGAGATGCAGTACCTGACTGGCGGGGACGACTTCTTTGGCCCCGATTTCGGCAAGGCAACCGTATTGACCAACACCCGCAAGGGCTATGTGCAGGAATGCAGCAACGTTGGCCAACTGCTCAAGAACCTGTCGTTCGAGCTCAAGGATGAAAGCACCATGATGGGCTATGTCCTGGACGACAAGATGAAACCCGAAGCAGCCGCCAAGAAGTGGCTCAAAGACAACCCCGGCAAGCTGGATACCTGGCTGGCCGGCGTGACCACCGTTGATGGCAAACCCGGCCTTGAGGCGGCCAAGGCCAAGCTCGCGCAATAACGAACCACGCAATAGCGCTACCTCGGGGCGGGACCGTGCCCGCCCCGGACTGATTTCAATCTTTGCAGGTGGAAGCTCGCTATCATGCTTATCGATCAGAAAATACCCCTGGGCCAGTACATCGCGTCGTTCGTCGAATGGCTGACCCAGAATGGCGCCGAGTACTTCGACGCCATCGCGCAAGGCCTGGAGTTCATGATTCATGGCGTCACCAGCGCCCTGACCTGGTTCAACCCATTCGTCCTCATCGCCCTGTTCGCCGCCCTGGCACACCTCATCCAGCGCAAGTGGGCGCTGACCGCATTCGTCGCCCTGTCGTTCCTGCTGATCCTCAACCTGGGCTACTGGCAGGAGACCATGGAAACCCTGGCGCAGGTGACATTCGCCACGGTGGTCTGCGTGGCCTTCGGTGTGCCGCTGGGCATCCTCGCCGCGCATAAACCGATGTTCTATACCGCCATGCGCCCGGTGCTCGACCTGATGCAGACGGTGCCCACCTTCGTTTACCTGATCCCGACCCTGACCCTGTTCGGCCTGGGCGTGGTCCCGGGGCTGATCTCGACGGTGGTGTTCGCCATTGCCGCGCCGATCCGCCTCACCTACCTGGGCATCTGCGATGTGCCACAAGAGCTGCTCGACGCCGGCAAGGCCTTTGGCTGCTCGCGCCGCCAGCTGCTGACCCGTATCGAACTGCCACACGCGATGCCGAGCATCGCCGCCGGTGTGACCCAATGCATCATGCTGTCGCTGTCGATGGTGGTGATCGCGGCCCTGGTGGGCGCCGATGGCCTGGGCAAACCTGTGGTCAACGCACTGAACACCGCCGATATCTCCCTGGGCTTCGAAGCGGGCCTGGCGATCGTGCTGCTGGCGATCATGCTCGACCGTATCTGCAAGCAACCGGAAGTCACGGTAAGGGGTGAAGCATGAGCATCATTCGTTTCGAAGACGTCGACGTCATCTTCTCCAATAAACCGCGTGAGGCGCTTTCGCTGCTCGATCAGGGCAAGACCCGTGAGCAGATCCTCAAGCAGACCGGCCTGGTGGTGGGTGTCGAAAAAGCCAACCTGGACATCGAGAAAGGCGAGATCTGCGTGCTCATGGGCTTGTCCGGTTCGGGCAAGTCGAGCCTGCTGCGCTGCATCAACGGCCTGAACACCGTCAGCCGCGGCAAGCTGTTCGTCGAGCATGAAGGCAAGCACATCGACATTGCCCACTGCACCCCGGCAGAGCTGAAGATGATGCGCACCAAGCGCATCGCCATGGTGTTCCAGAAGTTCGCCCTGATGCCCTGGCTGACCGTGCGCGAGAACATCAGCTTTGGCCTGGAGATGCAGGGCCGCCCAGAGAAGGAGCGGCGCAAGCTGGTTGACGAGAAGCTCGAACTGGTGGGCCTGACCCAGTGGCGCAACAAGAAGCCCGATGAGCTGTCGGGTGGCATGCAGCAGCGTGTGGGCCTGGCCCGGGCGCTGGCGATGGATGCCGACATCCTGCTGATGGACGAACCGTTCTCGGCGCTCGACCCGCTGATCCGCCAGGGCCTGCAGGACGAACTGCTGGAGCTGCAACGCAAGCTGAACAAGACCATCGTGTTCGTCAGCCACGACTTGGACGAAGCGCTGAAACTGGGCAGCCGTATCGCGATCATGAAGGACGGCCGGATCATCCAGTACAGCAAGCCCGAGGAGATCGTGCTCAACCCGGCGGACGACTATGTGCGCACCTTCGTTGCCCACACCAACCCGCTCAACGTGCTGTGCGGGCGCAGCCTGATGCGCAGCCTGGACAACTGCAAACGGGTCAATGGGTCGGTGTGCCTGGACCCGGGTATCGACTCATGGCTGGACCTTGGCGAAGGCGGCTTGCTCAAACGTGCACGCCAAGGCCAGAACGGCCTGGATATGCAGAATTGGGCGCCTGGGCAGAATGTAGAACTGCTGGAGCGCAGGCCTACGGTGGTGCACGCCGATATCGGCATGCGTGAGGCGTTGCAGATTCGCTATCAGACGGGCAACAAGCTGGTGCTACAGGATAACGACAAGGTGGTGGGGATTCTTGGGGATACCGAGCTTTATCACGCGTTGTTGGGCAAGAACCACGGGTGATGCTGTTGGGGCCGCTGTGCGGCCCTTTCGCGACGCAAGGCCGCTCCTACAGGGACTGCGCTGCTCATGAACCTGTGGGAGCGGGCTTGCCCCGCAAATGGGCTGCAAAGCAGCCCCAATCAATGGATCAGCGAACCACGATCCCGCGCGAAGCCATGTAGGCCTTGGCCTCCGGCACCGTGTACTCGCCAAAGTGGAAGATACTGGCCGCCAGCACCGCGCTGGCATGCCCTTCCACAATCCCGTCAGCCAGGTGCTGCAGGTTACCCACCCCACCCGAAGCGATCACCGGAATACCCAGCGCATCGCTGATGGCCCGGGTAACCCCCAGGTCAAAGCCGTTCTTCATGCCGTCCTGGTCCATGCTGGTCAGCAGGATCTCGCCGGCACCCAGGCCTTCCATCTTCTTCGCCCACTCCACGGCATCCAGCCCGGTCGGCTTGCGCCCGCCGTGGGTGAAGATTTCCCAGCGCGGAGCTTCACCGGGCGCGGACACCTTCTTGGCATCGATGGCGACCACGATGCACTGCGAACCGAAACGGTCTGCTGCCTCGCCCACAAACTCCGGGTTGAACACTGCGGCGGTGTTGATCGAGACCTTGTCGGCACCGGCGTTGAGCAGGTTACGGATGTCCTGCACAGTGCGCACGCCACCGCCCACGGTCAGCGGGATGAACACCTGGCTGGCCATGCGCTCGACGGTATGCAGCGTGGTGTCGCGGCCATCGACGCTGGCGGTGATGTCGAGGAAGGTGATTTCGTCGGCACCCTGCTCGTTGTAGCGACGGGCGATTTCCACCGGGTCGCCGGCATCACGGATGTTCTCGAACTTGACGCCCTTGACCACACGGCCGTTGTCCACGTCCAGGCAAGGGATGATGCGTTTAGCTAAAGCCATGACTTCTCCTGGAACGGCAGCTTCAAGCTTCGAGCTTCAAGCTGCAAGAGAACAGCCTATCGCGGTCTGGCCTTTCTCTTGCGGCTTACAGCTTACAGCTTGCCGCTGCTCTTAATAGTTGTCGCAGAAGGCCTGGGCCTCGGCGACATCGAGGGTGCCTTCGTAGATGGCACGGCCGGTGATGGCGCCGATGATGCCTGGGGCCTTGGCGTCCAGCAGGGCCTTGATATCGCCCAGGTTGTGGATGCCGCCGGACGCGATCACCGGAATGCGTGTGGCTTCGGCCAGGGCTTTGGTGAAGGGCACGTTGCAGCCCTGCATCATGCCGTCCTTGGCGATGTCGGTGTAGACGATCGCCGACACGCCATCGGCCTCGAAGCGCTTGGCCAGGTCGATGACCTGAACAGTGCTCACTTCAGCCCAGCCGTCGGTGGCAACGAAGCCGTCCTTGGCGTCCAGGCCAACGATGACCTTGCCCGGGAACGCCTTGCAGGCCTCGGCAACGAACTCTGGCTGCTTGACCGCCTTGGTGCCGATGATGACGTAGCTGACACCCGCCTTGACGTAGTGCTCGATGGTTTCCAGCGAGCGGATGCCGCCGCCGATCTGGATCGGCAGGGTCGGGTAGCGCTTGGCGATGGCGGTCACCACTTCGCCGTTGACCGGTTGGCCTTCGAAGGCGCCGTTGAGGTCGACCAGGTGCAGGCGGCGGCAGCCACCCTCGACCCACTTGGCGGCCATGCTCACCGGGTCGTCGGAAAATACCGTGGAGTCTTCCATGCGGCCCTGGCGCAGGCGCACGCAAGCACCGTCCTTCAGATCGATAGCGGGGATAATCAGCATGCTCTTTCCTTCGTCAATTCAAGCGGCAAGCTGCAAGCGACAAGCTGCAAGCAATGCGCGTCGTGTTGTCGGATGGCGGTCCAGCTTTGGCTTACAGCTTGAAGCTTGAAGCTTTCAGCTTTTTTCCAACGCCCACAGGTCGCTCTCGATGCTCTCGAACCGCTCCTTGAGGTGCAGCTGAACATCGGCAATCGCCCTGTTGTAGTAATGGGGTGCAATCTCTTTGCTGAACAGGTCGAGGACCTCGGCCACTTCGAACGACCCCAGTTGCAACTCGAAACGGTCTTCGAGAAAGCGCTTGAGGGTGTCGAGCGCCTCGCGCTCCTGCTCGGCGGCCAGGGTGATGACCGGGGCCTTGGTCTTCGCTCTGCTCATTTACCAGCGCCCGTCCCAGGCGACGAAGTTCTGCAGCAACTGCAGGCCATGGGTATGGCTCTTCTCCGGGTGGAACTGCACGGCAAAGCGCGACCCGTCGGCCAGCGCGGCGGCGAAGTCGACGCCATAGTGGCCGCGACCGACCACCTGGGCCGGCTTGCCGGCATCGATGTAGTAGCTGTGCACGAAGTAGAAGCGCGCGCGGTCAGGGATGTCGTGCCACAACGGGTGATGGATGGTCTGGCTGACTTCGTTCCAGCCCATGTGCGGCACCTTCAGGTGCTCGCCATCTTCTTGCAGGCCCTTGCCGAAGAAACGCACCTGGCCGGGGAACAGGCCGATGCAGTCGACGCCGTTGTTTTCTTCGCTGTGTTCGAGCAGCGCTTGCATGCCGACACAGATGCCCAGGAACGGGCGGTCCTGGCTGACCTCGCGCACCAGGCTGTCAAAGCCCAGCCGGCGGATTTCGGCCATGCAGTCGCGAATCGCACCCACGCCTGGGAACACCACACGGTCGGCCTCGCGGATCACCGCGGCGTCGCTGGTAACCAGGACTTTGCCAGCACCGACGTACTCGAGTGCCTTGGCCACCGAGTGCAGGTTGCCCATGCCATAGTCGATTACGGCTACCGTCTGCATTTACAGGCATCCCTTGGTGGAAGGCATCTGCCCTGCCATGCGCTCGTCCAGCTCCACGGCCATGCGCAGGGCGCGACCGAAGGCCTTGAACACGGTCTCGATCTGGTGGTGGGTGTTGTGGCCACGCAGGTTGTCGATGTGCAGGCTCACCAGGGCGTGGTTGACGAAGCCCTGGAAGAACTCCTGAAACAGGTCGACATCGAAGCCGCCGACGCTGGCGCGGGTGTACGGCACATGCATCTGCAGGCCTGGGCGGCCGGAAAAATCGATGACCACGCGCGACAGCGCTTCATCCAGCGGGACATAGGCGTGGCCGTAGCGGCGGATGCCTTTCTTGTCACCGATGGCCTGGGCGAATGCCTGGCCCAGGGTGATACCGACGTCTTCGACGGTATGGTGATCGTCGATGTGCAGGTCACCCTTGCACTCGATGTCCAGATCGATCAGCCCATGCCGGGCGATCTGGTCGAGCATGTGTTCAAGGAAAGGCACACCGATATCAAATCGGGCCTTGCCGCTGCCATCTAGGTTGATCGAGGCCTTTACCTGGGTTTCCAGGGTATTGCGCTCGACGGAAGCCTTACGTTCGACCATCACCAGCTCCGCAAAATCATTGGGCGAAAAGGGTTCCATTATAGGCCCAGAACGCGCCAGCTTGAAACGCGGATGACATATGGCAGGGCAAGCAATTGCGGGGGTTGGATGCTGTTACAGGTCTATACAAGCAGGGATCATGGGGCTGCTTTGCAGCCCCAGGCCCACCCTCAATGGAACAGAACAGCCGTCTTCTGCAGGGTAATCCACACGCCCCACGCCAACGGCACTACCACCGCCGCCCAAGCCAGCAGTACCCACGGCAAGCTCCCGGGCGCCGCATGCCACTCCAGCGACCGCGCACCCTCGGCGCCCTTGTCATGGCTCAACGCACGTTCGGCAGCCAGTTGCGCGTCGCTCATGAAGTACTTGTCTGCCACCGGCCGAATCAGCATGTTGCAGATGAACCCCAGCACCAGCAGCCCAGAGAGGATGTAAAGGGTCATGTCGTAAGCCGCCGCGCGCTCCACGCCCGCCGCCAGCTGAGACTCACGCAGGTAGGTGATCAGCACCGGCCCTAGCACGCCCGCCGCCGCCCAGGCGGTCAGCAGACGCCCATGAATCGCACCGACCATTTGTGTGCCGAACAGGTCGGCCAGGTACGCCGGCACCGTGGCAAAGCCACCACCGTACATCGACAGGATGATGCAGAACGCCGCCACGAACAGCGCCACGTTGCCCAGGTGGCCCATGTTCGGCACCAGGCTGTAGAGGCCAACGCCCAGGGCGAAGAAGGCGAAGTAGGTGTTTTTGCGCCCGATGTAGTCAGAGAACGACGCCCAGAAGAAGCGCCCGCCGATGTTGAACAGGCTCAGCAAGCCGGTGAAGCCTGCGGCGATCGCTGCAATCTGCGCCAACTGCGCGGCATTCAACTCGCTGAAACGCAGCTCGTTGCCCAGCAACTTGCCGGCGAACACTTCCTGCAACAGCGGCGACGCCATGCCGAGAATACCGATGCCCGCCGAGACGTTCAGGCACAGCACCAGCCACACCAGTGCGAACTGCGGGGTTTTCCAGGCAACGCTGACGTGCACATGGCGGTCGGTGACCATGCCATTGCCGGCCTTTTTCGCAGGCGCCGTCCAGCCCTCGGGCTTCCAGCCGGTCGGTGGCACGCGGTAACCCAGCGCGCCCGCCGACATGAACACGAAGTAGATCGCCGCCATGACCACGAAGCTCTGCCATACGCCAACATCCTGCGCGCTGCCGAAGTGGCCCATCAGCGCGGTCGCCAGCGGTGCACCTACCATCGCGCCGCCGCCGAAGCCCATGATCGCCATACCGGTGGCCATGCCGCGTTTGTCCGGGAACCACTTGATCAGGGTCGAGACCGGCGAGATGTAACCCAGACCCAGGCCGATACCGCCAATCACGCCTGAGCCCAGCCACATCAGCCACAGCTGATGGGTCTTCACGCCAATCGCCGAAATCAGCATGCCGCCGCACCAGCACACAGCCGATACCAGCCCGGCCTTGCGCGGCCCGGCGTGTTCCAGCCAGCCACCCAGCACCGCCGCCGAGCAACCGAGGAATACGAAGAACAGCGTGTAGATCCAGCTCAGCATCGAAATCGGCCAGTCACACTCGGCACTGAACAGACGGGCGATGAAGCCCATGTCGGCGGAGCAGGCGACCGGGGCGGTGATGCCGATGGCTTGCGACAGCGGCAACCAGAACACCGAAAAGCCGTAGGCCATGCCGATACACAAGTGGATAGCCAAGGCCGCCGGTGGCACCAGCCAGCGGTTGAAGCCCGGGCGGGCGATGATGCGCTCCTTAGACAGGAAGCTCGGCGCGCCGGCCAAGGTGCCCGCCGTGACGGTACTGCTCATGGGTTTGATCCTTTGTTATTGGGCCTGGACTGGGCAAGCGAACCGCGACAATGGGTCGCGGGCACACAAAAAACGGCGCAAGGTTACCAGCATCAGGTGGCATGAAAGCAATCTGATATCGTGGATTTTTCAGTCGCTGAAACGGTACGAACGGGCTCGCCCAATCCTGTGGGAGCGGGCTGCCTCCGCGAAGAGGCCGGCTGACGAAAGCCGCACAATCTGAGCCATTCGTAGGTAAATGCCCTGTATCTCTTGTCGGATACGCAGATATAAGCACTGCGGCGCTATACTCTGCCGCTGAATTTCAAACTGGACTACAAGGACTCGCCCATGAAAGCGTTCGGCAAAATCCTGGGACTGGGGCTTCTCGGGTTGCTGCTGATCATCGTGGCGCTGGGCTTCGCCCTGACCCACCTCTTCGATCCCAACGACTATAAAGACGAGATTCGCCAGCTGGCGCGCGACAAGGCTCATGTCGAGCTGACCCTCAACGGTGACATCGGCTGGAGCCTGTTCCCGTGGCTGGGCCTGGAGCTGCACGAAGCAAGCATCGCTACCTTGAACAAGCCCAAGGAGCCGTTTGCCGACCTGCAGATGCTCGGCTTGTCGGTGCGTGTGCTGCCGCTGCTGCGCCGCGAGGTGCAGATGAGCGATGTGCGCGTCGAAGGCCTGAACCTGACCCTGGCCCGTGACGAACACGGCCACGGCAACTGGGAAGACATCGGCAAACCATTGCCGGCTCAGAACGACGCGCCGGCCACCACACCGGCCCAGCCGTCGACCGAGCAGGCACCGGCACAAGCCGAAAGCGGCACCGAGCGTGCGGTCAAACTCGACATCGACAGCCTTACCGTGAACAACGCCCGCGTGCAGTACACCGATGCCAAGAGTGGGCAAAGCTACAGCGCCGAAAGCATCCAGCTGAGCACCGGCCCGGTCCACGAAGGGGCGAACATTGCGCTCAAGGCCAGCGCATTCCTGAGTGCCAGCCAGCCGAACATCAAGGCACGCACCGAGCTTGCCGGCGAGCTGCGTTTCGATCGCAAGCTCAAGCGCTACAACTTCGAAGACATGCGCTTGTCGGGCGAAACCTCGGGCGAACCGCTGGCCGGCAAGACCGTGACCTTCGCCGCCCAGGGCCAGTTGCTGGTCGACCTGGCGGCCAACGTGGCCTCGTGGAACGGCCTGAAAATTTCGGCCAACCAGCTGCGTGCGCTGGGCGAGCTGAACCTGCGCGAGCTGGACAAGGCACCGCAACTGAGCGGCGGCCTGTCCATCGCCCAGTTCGACCTGCGCA
Organism: Pseudomonas sp. 39004; assembly: GCF_028682155.1. Lineage (NCBI taxonomy): Bacteria > Pseudomonadati > Pseudomonadota > Gammaproteobacteria > Pseudomonadales > Pseudomonadaceae > Pseudomonas > Pseudomonas sp. 39004. The sequence goes on along the minus strand of NZ_JANIAG010000039.1, from coordinate 2,531 downwards.
GCTTCCTCGACGGCGTCGGCCACCCGCTGCCCGCCACCAACGACCCGGCTGCCTTCACCAAGCTGGAACTGGTCACCCGCCTGCAGGGCACACCAAACAGCCTGGCCCTGGCCGACCTGGCGGTGAAGCTGGACGACAGCACCTTCACCGGCCGCGTAGCCGTCGAAGACTTCGCCAAGCAAGCCCTGCGCCTGCAACTCAAGGCCGATAGCTTCGACGCTGACCGCTACCTGCCGGCCAAGAGCGAAGAAGCCAAGGGCGCTACCGCCGCCCGCCAGGCCGAGGTCAAGCAACAGGAAGCCAGCGCCGTGGCCGGTGCCGGCAGCTCACCGCTGCCCAACGCCCCGACCCAGGTCGCCTGGAGTGACGACAAGCTGCTGCCGGTGGACCGCCTGCGCGCCCTCGACCTGCAGGCCGACCTGGCGTTCGGCGCGCTGACCCTGGACAAACTGCCCATTCAGGACGCCCAGCTCAAGGCCACCGGCCAAGGCGGCCTGGTGACCCTGCAGACCCTGCGCGGCGAGCTGTACAACGGCACCTTCGAGGCCAAGGGCACTGTCGATGTGCGCCCCGCCGTGCCGCAGCTTGGCGTCAGTACCAAGATTGATCGGGTACCGGTGGAGCACTTCATCAAGACCGAGGGCAAGGAGCAGACGCCACCGGTCAAGGGCCTGCTGACCCTGACCAGCGACCTGACCGCCACCGGCAACAGCCAGAAGGCACTGGTCGATACCCTCAATGGCAACGCCAACTTCACCATCAACGACGGCGTGCTGGTCAATGCCAACCTGGAACAACAACTGTGCCAGGCCATCGCCACGCTCAACCGCAAAGCGCTCAGCGGCGAGCCGCGCGGCAAGGACACGCCCTTCCAGGAACTGCGCGGCAGCCTGGTGGTGCGCAATGGCGTAGCCAGCAACCCAGACCTCAAGGCACGCATCCCGGGCCTTACCGTCAACGGCCACGGCGACGTCGACCTGCGCGTACTGGGCATGGACTACAACGTTGGCGTGATCGTCGAGGGCGACCAGCGCGCCATGCCGGACCCGGCCTGCCAGGTCAACCAGCGCTATGTGGGTGTTGAAGTGCCGCTACGTTGCCGCGGCCCGTTGGAGCTTGGCGCCAAGGCCTGCCGCCTGGACCAGGACGGCCTGGGCAAGGTCGCCGCGAAACTGGCCGGCAACCGCCTGAAAGACAAGATCGACGAAAAACTCGAAGAGAAACTCGGAGACAAAGTGAGCCCGGAAGTAAAAGACGCGCTCAAGGGGCTGTTCAAGCGATGAGCCCCGAGCAGTTCTCCAGCGCCGTGCTGGACTGGTATGACGAGCACGGCCGACACGACCTGCCCTGGCAACAGGGCATCACCCCGTACCGGGTGTGGGTGTCGGAAATCATGTTGCAGCAGACCCAGGTCAGCACCGTGCTCAACTACTTCGACCGCTTCATGCAGGCCCTGCCCACCGTGCAGGCGCTGGCCGAGGCGCCGGAGGACGAGGTGCTGCACCTGTGGACGGGCCTGGGCTATTACACCCGCGCCCGCAACCTGCAAAAGGCCGCGAAGATCGTCGTCGAGCAGCATGGCGGCGAGTTTCCGCGCAGCGTCGAGCAACTGACCGAACTGCCGGGCATCGGCCGCTCCACCGCCGGTGCCATCGCCAGCATCAGCATGGGCATCCGCGCGCCGATCCTGGACGGCAACGTCAAGCGCGTGCTGGCCCGCTACACCGCCCAGGCCGGCTACCCTGGCGAGCCCAAGGTGGCCAACCAGCTGTGGGCCAGCGCCGAGCGCTTCACCCCGCTGACACGCGCCAACCACTACACCCAGGCGATGATGGACATGGGCGCCACGCTGTGTACCCGCAGCAAGCCCAGCTGCCTGATCTGCCCGCTGCAGCGTGGCTGCGAAGCGCACCTGCACGGCGAAGAAACCCGCTACCCAGAGCCCAAGCCACGCAAGGCGCTGCCGCAACGCCGGACGCTGATGCCACTGCTGGCCAACCACGAAGGCGCGATCCTGCTTTACCGTCGCCCTTCCAGCGGCCTGTGGGGCGGTTTGTGGAGCCTGCCGGAGCTTGAGAGTATCGAGCAGCTCGACGACCTCGCCTACCAGCACGGCCTGCGCCTGGCTGGCAGCCAGGCCCTGGATGGCCTGACCCACACCTTCAGCCATTTCCAGCTGGCGATCGAACCTTGGCTGGTACGGGTCGACCCGGTCGGCCAGCACGTGGCCGAGCCCGACTGGCTCTGGTATAACCTCGCCACCCCGCCGCGCCTGGGCCTCGCCGCCCCGGTCAAGAAATTGCTCAAACGCGCGGCCGACGAACTGATTGCAGGAGACGCCCGATGACCCGCACCGTGATGTGCCGCAAGTACAAAGAAGAACTCCCAGGCCTGGAGCGCCCGCCCTACCCCGGCGCCAAGGGCCAGGACATCTTCGATCACATCTCGCAGAAGGCCTGGGCCGATTGGCAGAAGCACCAGACCATGCTGATCAACGAAAAGCGCCTGAACATGATGAATGGCGAGGACCG